>NZ_JBHSGT010000025.1:0-85892 GCF_042654605.1 Enterococcus eurekensis | reverse complement strand
GGCTCCGCCCCCTCTTTTCTAATATCAAAAAAATCGATAGAGAAACAATTTTCTCTACCGATTCTGACAATTATTTTTACTCATTTTGGGTCCATCAACACTATTTGACGTACAACCATTAATTATTTGCGTTTTTTCTTTTTCTTTTTATTCTTTTTAATCATTTGGTTCATAGCCATTTTGCCTAGTTTCCCTTTAACACCAGTCCCAAACATTTGGTCCATTCCAGGAATACCATTTAAATTTCCTTTAGACATTTGTTGCATCATTTTTTGTGATTCTTTAAATTGTTTAATCAAACGATTAACTTCAACAATACTATTTCCAGACCCCGCTGCAATCCGACGACGGCGACTTGGATTTAATAAATCTGGATTCTCACGTTCGGCTTTCGTCATGGAAAGTACAATTGCTTTTTTACGAGCAACGTCTTTTGGATCGACTTTAAAGTTCTCCATACCAGGTGCTTGGCTCATACCAGGAATCATTTTTAGTAAATCTTCAAGTGGCCCCATATCCATGACTTGATCTAATTGCTCAATAAAGTCGTTGAAATCAAAGGTGTTTTCACGCATTTTGATTGCCAACTCTTCAGCTTTTTTCTCATCAAAATCTTGTTGCGCTTTTTCAATTAAAGTCAACATGTCTCCCATACCTAAAATACGACTTGACATACGATCTGGATGGAAAACTTCTAGGTCAGTTAATTTTTCGCCGACCCCGGTAAATTTAATCGGTGCACCCGTTACGGAACGAATTGAAAGCGCCGCTCCCCCACGTGTATCACCATCTAATTTCGTAATAACTACCCCAGTAATCCCTAATTGTTGATTAAAACTATCGGCCACGTTAACAGCATCTTGTCCTGTCATTGCATCGACAACGAGTAAAATTTCATTTGGCTCAGCAATCGCCTTAATTTGAGCTAGCTCATCCATTAATAATTCATCAATGTGTAAGCGACCAGCCGTATCAATTAAGACATAGTCATTGTTTTTCTCTCTAGCTAACGCCATCCCTTGACGAACAATCTCAACTGGGCTTACTTCTGTTCCCATATCAAAGACTGGTACATCTAATTGTTGCCCCAACACTTTTAATTGATCAATCGCAGCTGGACGATACACGTCTCCTGCAATCATCAATGGACGGGCTTTTTCTGTTTTAATTAAGTGATTGGCTAACTTCCCAGCAAAGGTTGTTTTACCGGCACCTTGTAAACCAACCATCATAATAACCGTCGGAATTTTTGGTGATTTTTGAATGCCAACCGTTTCAGAACCAAGTGTTTTGGTTAATTCTTCATCAACAATTTTAACAATTTGTTGCGCCGGTGATAAGCTTTCCAGGACTTCAACACCAATTGCTCTTTCACGCACATTTTTAGTAAATTCTTTGACAACTTGTAAGTTAACGTCGGCTTCTAATAAGGCTAAACGAATCTCACGCATCATTTCTTTAATATCTGCTTCTGTTACTTTTCCCTTGCGACGTAAACGTCCCATCGCTTTTTGCAAACGATCTGTTAAATTTTCAAATGCCATTTATTTTCTCATCCCTTTATTCATCAATTTCTTGTAATTCTTGCAAAATACTCGCTAAAAAGGTGTCCTTTGGATAATGTCCGACTAGATATTCCTCAAAACGTCCCAAAATCTGCTCGCGTAAGACGTAATCAGAATAAATATGTAATTTACGCTCATAGTCTTCTAAAATTTTTTCGGTTCGCTTGATATTATCATAGACTGCTTGACGACTAATCTGGTACTCTTCAGCAATTTCACCTAAAGAATAATCATCCGCATAATATAATTCCATGTAATTCATTTGTTTTTGGGTTAAAAGGGTCGCATAACATTCAAATAAAGCGTTCATTCGATTGGTTTTTTCAACTTCCACTTACTTTCCCTCCCTTTTTAGCCACTGAGATTCTGAGTATACCTTTATCCCTTGGTTCAAAAAGTAAGCCGTTGCAACACCGACTCCTTTGATTTTCGTCCCAGAAAAAGTACCGTCGTAAATCCATTGACTCCCACATGATGGACTTTTCTCCTTTAAAATTAACGTATCAATGCCTTTTTCTTTTAATTTTTGATAGGCACGAATCGAACCGTTTTTAAAAGCTTCTGTGACATCTGCACCTTTATTGGTCACAACTTTCGCTTCTCCATGCCAAACAGCAAAACCATCGCCACCAATAATTTCAGCTGGGTCACGTGGAATTGGGAGTCCTCCTAAAACCTCTGGACAAATCATGATGGCCTCTTGTTGTTTCACTAGTTGTTCAATTTCTACGACTCGTTGATCACGTCCGTCAAAGCGTACTGGGCAACCACCTAAACAAGCACTTACACCAATCATCTTTTTCCACCTCATTTTCTTAACAATCGCTTTTTATTATACCATTTAATTCGCTCCGACCATAGTCCTTAAGCGGAATTCATGATAAAATAACGTAACAGCGTAAATAAATTTTAAAGGAGCTTCCAATGAAAAAAATTCTGGTTGTTGATGATGAACCTTCAATCGTCACTTTATTAACTTTCAATTTAGAAAAGGAAGGTTATCAGGTTGCTTCTGCTACCGATGGCCTAGATGGTCTACAATTAGCCTTAAGTGAGTCTTTTGACTTTATTATTTTAGATGTGATGTTACCTTCACTTGATGGAATTGAAATTATGAAACGTCTTCGTCAAGAAAAAGTTGAAACACCGATTTTAATTTTGACTGCCAAAGATGACCCAATTGATCGCATCTTAGGGCTAGAAATTGGAGCCGATGATTATCTAGCCAAACCTTTTAGCCCACGAGAAGTCATCGCACGAATGAAAGCTATTTTTCGACGAATGGAGCCGCGTCGTCAAGAAGAGACCCTTTTAACCGACATTTCAAATCTGTTAACTGTTGGAGAAATTCAAGCGAACTTAACTACTTACCAAGTTGAAATTGCTGGAGAACCAATTGTTTTAACACCGAAAGAATTTGAATTATTAATTTATTTTATGCGTCGTAAAAATCATGTGATTGATCGAGATACGTTATTAAATCAAATTTGGAATTTTGATTTTGATGGTCAAACACGGATTGTTGATGTGCACATTAGTCATTTACGTGAAAAAATAGAACCCAACCCTAAAAAACCACAATATTTATTGACGATTCGTGGCTTTGGTTACAAATTCCAGGAACCAACCAATGGCTAAGAAAAATCGGACGCTTTATCTCAGCTGGTTTTTTCTACTTTTAGTTGTCTTCTCCACTGGTTGGTTTTTTATGGCAAAATTTTATGATCAACAAGTCCTTTCTCAACAAGCCCGGTACCTCGAAGAAAAGGCTGGGCTTTTTTTACAATTTTCTGAGCAGAATATGGATGAACTTGAAACACTTGTTGACCAGCATCCTCTCGATCCTGGCGAACGTTTAACTGGTTTAGATGCAAAAGGTAATATTTTATTTGATACTTACGAGCCTCAATTGCAAGGACAACGTTCCGATCGACCTGAAATTAAAGCCATCTTGAAAAATCAGCAACTGGGTCGTTCCTTACGTCCAAGTGAAACGCTTCAAAAAGAATTACTTTATATTGCTATTCCATTCAAACAGGATAAAGAACTCGTCGGTATTTTGCGGATTGCCGAAACCACCGAATCGTTTTGGCCTGAATCCATTCAAATGAAACGGGCCATTTTTCTCGTCTATTTCATTTTATGTAGTTTGTTTACTTTCGCATTGTTTAAAATTATTCGCCAAAGAAATCATCCAATTGAAACAATCTTGCCTGTTTTAAAACGGATGATCAAGGAACCTTCGCATGCTGAAACAATTATTTCAAACTCTTCGCAATGGAATGAGTTATACCAAAGTGTCAATCAATTAAGCGAAGGAGTCAGTCAACGCTATCAAACCTATCAAGCGACCGAAAAACAATTTTACTTTTTACTAGAAGAGTTAACGATTGGTGTCTTTTCACTTGATGAAGATCATCGGATCACTTTTATGAATCAAGCCATGAAAGAACAAATTGCCTATTATCAAGAGCTACCAGAAAAAGCTGCTTTTGAAGCAATTATTTCTGAAGCTGAATTGATTCAAATGGTCTATCAGTTGTCTGAAAGTCTACCGTTTATCCACCAAGAAATTATCACGACTCACCAAAAGAAACGCTTAGACATCTCTCTGAGCTATTTTAATGAAACGCAACAAATTCTTGGTGTTTCTTATGACTTCACGCGAATTCATCAACTTGAAAAAATGCAAAAAGATTTTGTCGGAAATGTTTCTCACGAATTAAAAACCCCAATTACTTCTTTGATTGGTTTTACTGAAACTTTGCTTGATGGTGCTAAAGACGATCCTGAGACGTTAACGACTTTCCTACAAATTATGCAAAAGGAAGCTTATCGTCTTGAAAAATTAACCCAAGAAATTATCCAACTCTCAAAGGGCGATCAGGTCACTTATACAACTGAATCGATTAATGTTTATCAATTTTTCCAACAATTAATTGCTGGTTATCAAAAAGTCATCGATGATAAACAGATTACGGTAGATATTCAAGGTCCAAAAGAGGTTGATTTTGAAACAAAAATGGCACTTTTTTATCCTCTTTGTAAAAACTTAATTGAAAATGCCTTGTATTATTCGTTAGCAAACGGCAAAGTCTTGATTCATTTTACGCTAGAACAAGGACTACACTTTACGATTCAAGATTTTGGTATCGGTATTAGCCCAGAAGATATTGAACGGATTTATGAACGTTTTTACCGGGTCGATAAAGCACGAACAAGAAATACCGGTGGCTCTGGAATTGGCCTTTCAATTGTTAAAGATTCCGTTGAACAACTGAATGGTTCGATTCAACTCGACAGCCATTTAGGCGTTGGCACGACTTTTACCGTTTATCTACCATTCCTGCCTTAATTGAAAAGAAATCGCCCACTAAAAATGGCGATTTCTTTTTTATTGTCTTAAATAAAAAAGTGAACCGATTAGAAGAAGAATCTTCTAATTGGTTCAATTTTTTTGAATAATGTTCGCCTACTTAAATGGTAGGGTCATTTTAGCAAGCTAACCTCAAAATAACCTTTATTTTACGGTATTATTGCGGCAATGATTCGGAGTTAAGCTTGCTTGAATAAAATGAAAAAAACATTTTTTTCAAGCTGCGACTTAACTCTCATCATTTATCGCCACAAGAATAACCTTTATTTCACGGTATTATTGCGGCAATGATTCGGAGTTAAGCTTGCTTGAATAAAATGAAAAAACCGTTTTTTCAAGCTACAGCTTAACTCTCATCATTTAACGCCTTAATAATAACCTTTATTTTACGATTCCGTCGGCTGCTCTTTCTACTTTCATATCGGTGATAGCGATGTAGCCTAAGTCATTGATAATGTCTTTTTGAACATCGTCTGATAATAAATAATCTAAGAAGACTTTGACTTCTGGTGTTGGCTCGCCTTTTGTATAAGCGTGTTGATAAGACCAGATTTTCCAATCATTGGTTTGAATCGTTTCAACGGAAGGTTCAACACCATCTAATGATAACGCTTGTAGGGAATCATCTAAGTACGATAATGCTAAGTAGCTAATCGCTCCTGGTGTTTCTGCAACGATTTTTTTAACCGTTCCTGAAGAATCTTGTTCCTGTGATTGAATTCCAACTTCACCATTTAAACCAAATTGCTCAAAAGTTGCACGTGTTCCACTTCCTGATGCACGGTTAACAACTAAAATTTCTTGATCTGCTCCGCCAACTTCTTTCCAGTTTGTTACTTTTCCTGTAAAGATATCAATCAATTGATCTTGAGTAATGTCTGTGACACCGACTTCTTTATGGACAACTGGTGCCATACCGACAACGGCTACTAAATGATCGACTAAATCAGCAGCGACAATGCCTTCTTTTTCTTCCGCAAAAACATCGGAATTTCCAATCGTAACGCTACCTGTTGAAACTTGGCTTAAACCTGTTCCACTTCCGCCACCTTGGACTGAAATTTCATAATTGGGATTTGCTTCTTGGAATTTAACTGCAGCACTATCAACAAGTGGTTGTAAGGCTGTTGATCCTACCGCAACAATTTTTACTGGTTCATTGTTTTTATTTGATGTATCTGAACTTCCTTGGCTACTATCTGTATTACCATTACCGGCACACCCTGCTGCTAATGCTGCGATTGCGAATAAAAATAAACTAACTTTTTTCATGTGAATTTCTTCCTCCTTCTTAACTACAAACCTAGTTTATCAAGTATCTGTAAACATTCGTTAGATTCAATGTTAAGATTCACACGGATAGTGTAAAGAAAATGTAAAGAATGCAACCGAAAACGCTGTACATCTTTAAATGAAAAAGACGTGACCCTCAGTCACGTCTTTTTGTACTAACCTTTTTGACTCATATAATTTTTTAAACGTTTCATCGCTTCTTCTAATTGTTCCATACTTGCCGCATAACTAATTCTGATATACCCCTCGCCGGCTTGACCGAAAGCCACGCCGGGAATTACTGCCAACTGTACTTTTTCAGCAACATCGACACAAAATTCCATTGAGTTTTGATTAAAGTTCGTTGGTATTTTAGCAAAGATATAGAAGGCACCAGATGGTTTGGCAACTTCAAACCCCATTGCAATCATTTTACTATAAACAAAATCTCGGCGGACTTTATATTCTTTTTTGACTTTTTGTCCTTCGTCGATACTAGTTGTTAAAGCTGTATAGGCTGCTTTTTGCGAGATTGTACTTGCAGCCGTCACCAAATATTGATGGACTTTTATAATCTCCTTAGTTAATTCTTTCGGTGCAAAAATAAAACCAATTCGCCAGCCTGTCATCGCATGCGATTTCGACAAACCATTGATTAAAATCGTTTGTTCCGGAATAAATTCTGCAATTGATGTGTGAGTCCCGTCATAAATCAGCTCGCTATAAATCTCATCACTTAAAACAAAGACGTTGTATTTCGCTAAGACGTTAGCCAATGCTTTGACTTCTTCACGTGTATAAGTTACGCCTGTTGGATTACTTGGATAGTTTAAAATAACCGCTTTAACCGCATCGCCATGTTCTTTTAAACTTGCTTCTAAAACTTCCGGTGTCAAAACAAAACCATCTTGGCTCGTATCCATATCAATCATTTGTGCATTTGCCAAAGTGATGACTGGTGCATAACCAGGATAAACGGGTGCGGGCAATAACACTTTATCTCCTGGTTCTAAAATACTTAACAAAGCTGCCGAGATAGCTTCTGTTCCACCAACCGTCACAATCGCTTCTGTTTGCCAATCGTAAGACAGTTGGTATTTTGTTTGAACAAATGCACAAGCCGCCTCACGAACTTCTGGTAATCCGGCCATCCCTGTATAATGGCTGAAATTTTGTTCAATCGCTAAAATACCAGAGGTTTTGACTGCCTCTGCGGTATTGAAGTCAGGTTCACCTAGCGTTAAACGTAAAATATTAGGAATACTTGAAACACGTTCATCAAATTGACGGATGAGCGAAACCGCAATTTGATTGACTTGCGGATTAAAACGTTGTTGTAATTTGTTCATCGTGAGCCCTCCAAAAAGTTAATTTCTGTTATCTTACCATAAATAGACAGACTATTGCGACTTTTTTATCCATCTCAGCAAAAAAAAGAGACAGGATAACTGACAATTGACGTCAGAGATCTGCTCTTTGTTCGTTATTCTTCTCTTAAATGAATTCTTTTAACAATTACTTTATCAAATAATTGACTTTGATTATCGGGTTCACCGATGACTTCAGCCACGATGTTCTTACCATCTGGTCGACGACGTAAATGATAAATCATCTTACCGGATTCTTTTAGTTCTTCAATCATCGCTAGAACACCACCAAAACCACTCTTCTTCGTAATAAAGCCAAGCGCAACCATACGCTCATCTAAAATTTTAGCTGACATTAAACTTCCCGTTACAATCAAACGACGAATTTCATGGTATAGATCCTCTAATCCTTCAATTAGCGGTTCTTTAGACTCTGTCACTACTTCTTCTTCGGTAGAGATAACCTCTTCAGTAGAAACAGCAGCACTCACTTGTTGACGTTTGTCAGCTAATTCTTGTAGCAAGTTCTCGTATTGTTCTTGCGTTAACATGACTCCCGCAATCTTCTCACGATTAAAGACGTAGACCCCTGTGCCAGTATCTCGTGCTTGTTGGAAAACATCCATTGGTGATTTTTTTACTTCGGTAATCGAGGTTGTAGGAACTTCTAATTTTTTTAACGTCACTTTATTCACTCCTTCATTCGCCTTCTTATTATAGCATAAATCGAGAGTCTTTCTATGGCTTCTATACTATTTCCCCGAATTACGATGGCATTGGCACTGACCTGGAATACAATTACAAATAATCTTTTCCACTGTCTTTTTATTTTTCAACGTTTGTATTAATTGTTCCACATCGCTCGGTGTTAATTGTACTTCTTCGATCATTTGGGCTAAATTTTCAGCCATACGTGTCGCACAAATACGTGAAAATAACTCTTGGGTCGCTTCATGAATGGATTTTTCTTCACTAATCGTTGCTGAATAGAAAAATTTTTTGCCAACTTGACGCGTTTTTAACGCCTCTTTTTTAACTAAGCGGCCAAGTAATGTTTTTACCGTGGCAAATTTCCACTGCATTTTTTCATGCAACACATCGTTAATTGTTGCGGCATCGGCTTCTTCTAATGTCCAAACAACACGCATGATTTCCCATTCTGCTTCACTAATTTTAATTGCTTCTTCTGTACTCATGCACTATCGGCTCCTTGATTCTTAATACATTTAATTTACACTTGTAATCATATTTTGTCAAAAAAATGAATTACACTCTTAAAATCAATTAATTAACAACCAATTGGTAGATGTTTTCGCTTTTATATTTTTCTTGTGCTTTTAAAACAATCGAACCGAGCTGCAGATATTTTTCCGTTCCCAGGACTTTCTGAGGCTCCATCGCAACACTGCCATGTGGAACCATTATGCCATGTTTCATTTTTAGTATAAGTGTTTTCTATTTCATTCGTCAATCTAAAAAAAGCCACAGCACTTTAGCTGTGACTTTACGTCTAATCAGTCGTTCGTTGCCATTTACAAATCCACCACGAAAATAAATCGAGGAGTAAAAATAAAAGCAGACCAAATCCACTTAAAATTAAAATACCGGCATACATTGCACCGTAGTCCATTCGTGTCCATGAGTCCATAATAAAATAGCCCATACCATACTCCGTTCCATAATTTTCCGTAAAAAACAAAATCGAGATGGCTGTTCCTAAAGAAACTCGTGCACCACTAATGATACCCGACAATGTTGCTGGAAAAGTAATGTAGCGAAATTGTTGCCATTTAGATGCTTGGATTAATCGATAGACATCATAGTAATTACTTGGAATATTTCTGACCGCATCACGTACTGAAATGGTCACTTGCGGCAAAACAATTAAGACAATCATCGTAATTTTTGAACCATCGCCTAAGCCTCCGAGTAACATCACAATCGGTAAGAGCGCCATTTTAGGGATTGGATACGTTAAGTAGATTAATGGATCAAAAAAATACTTCCACTTTGGTAAGCTGCCCATTAATAAACCTAAAAAGAACCCTCCAACTAAGGCGTAAAGCATCCCTAAAAAGATTCGGTAACTACTAACTTGTAGGTGGATTAAAATTTCTTTTTCATACAAGCTAGGAATACGTTTTAAAACTTCAATTGGTGACGGCAGTAGTGGCTTTTGTAATACTTGATGACCGATCCACCAGACAATTAAAAACAAGCCTATTGCTAAGAAACCACCAAGCAGTCGTTTCACTCCATCTTTTTTCATTCGCCAATCGCCCCTCTCAAGACATTTGTGAGTTCAAATAAAGCCATTGATTGGCGATTTTCAGCCAAGTTCATTTTGTCTGCAAACGGTGAGGAGACGATTTGTGTAATTTCCCCTGGATTAGCTGATAACACGATAATTTTATCGGAAAGTAATATGGCTTCCTCAATATCATGCGTAACAAAAACGGTTAACGGTTTATTTTTTTGCCAACGTGTTAAAAATAACTGTTGCGCTTTTTCGCGTGTAAAAGCATCCAGCGCTGAAAAAGGTTCATCCATTAGCAATAAACCGGCATGTGTCGCAAAACCACGTGCAATTGCTACCCGTTGCTTTTGTCCACCGCTTAATTGATTGGGATATTTTTTACGGTGTTCAAAAAGATTCATTTGTTGCAATAAATCTTCAACTTCTAATAAATTTGCTGCCGTTAATGATTGTTTCCGACTTAGTTTTGCACCCGTAATCACTGCTTTTTCGACCGTTTGCCACGGCAAGAGACCGTAATCTTGTGGCACGAAAGCAACTTTTTGATTGGCGACTGTCCCTTGACTGGCAACCAACTCTCCAGTTGTCGGTTGCTTTAACCCCCCCAGCAAGGAAAGCAAGGTTGTTTTCCCTGCGCCGGAAGGACCAATCAGACTGTAAATTTCACCTTCTGCTAATTCAAAAGAAATATTTTTTAAAATCAACTGATCTCCAATTTTATACGAAAGTCCTTTTGCTTGATAACGATTATTTAAAGTAGACATCGCTTAATACATCTTTCGCAAGCACATCTTTTTCAAGCAAGCCTTTCGTTTTTGCCCAATCAAAAGCTCGGGTGATATCTTCTTCACTCGCTTGAAAAGCTTCTTTATATTCTGGAATTACAATTTGCTCTTTCAGAGTTTCTGGAAAACCAATTTCGTCAATAAATAATTGGATATACGCTTCTTGATCGTTTTCTTTCATCCACTGTACAGCGTCATTATAGGCATCGTACATTCCTTTAAACGCCATTGATTTTTCATCAATGACATCTTGCGTCGCAATTAAAGCAAATAAATTAATGCCTAAATCCAAAGTTGAACCTAAATTATTCATCCCTTGCGCAGTGGTCATTGTCACAAATGGTTCTGGTAAAATAGCGGCAGATGCTTGATTGTTGCTCAACAATTCCACACGACTCGGGACTTGAGGAACATCGACCATTTTGACGTCTTCACCCGTTAAATTTACTTGTTTCAAAAATTCTTCAGTCGCAAATTCAGGACCTTGATTTTTTAGTACTACAACTTCTTTTCCTTTTAGATCAGCAACTTCTTTCACTTCAGCAGTTGAGATTAAATCAAATTGACCTTGTGTTGCACTCATAATTTTTACATCAATACCTGCTTGAATATAAGCGGCTACTCCAACTAAATCAGCGTTAATACTATCAACAGCCCCTGCTTGGAATGCTGCATCGCGATCTTTTCCTGATTTGAACGCTTGAACATCTAGCTCGATACCATGTTTTTTGTCAAACCCTTGTTCGTGCGCCACAATCAAGGGAATATTATCCATTGAGGGCATTACACCAACTTTTAAAGTTGTTATGTCATTTGAACCTGCGCTACTTTCATTTGTTTTATCTTTAGCTGATGCTCCACAGGCTGCTAAGGTTAATAGTAACGCAATAGTCATACTTATCATTATTTTTTTCATTGTCTAACTTCCTTTCAAATCAATAATTCTATTCTAGCATTTTTCTCAAAAATTAAGCATTCTTCTCGAAAAAAAATAAAAACACATGGAGCATGTTTTCATTTTTTTCGTTTATTTAAAATTTCTTGTCGATAACGACGATTCCCAATAAATTTCAATGTTTGCATTAGCGGTTGACGATTTTCACCAACGAGTCCGATTAACTCAATAAACAACTCCAGTCCTATAACTGTGGCGATAATTAATAAAATAGTTGCAGATGTGCTTGCATGGTTCATCAGCAAGGCAATGAAAGAAAAAGCCAAAGCCATCGCATAAATCGTCAAAACTGCTCCCCGATGGGTAAAACCTAAAGATAACAAGCGATGATGCAAATGCATTTTATCTGGGGATGAAATTGGCTGTTTATTAAACATTCGTCGAATCATAGCATAGACCGTATCGGTAATCGGTACCCCTAAAATAAACATCGGTGTTAAAACGGAAATAAACGTGGCATTTTTTAGTCCCTGTAATGAAAATACCGCGATCATGAAGCCTAAAAAAAGCGCTCCGGTATCACCCAAATAAATAGTAGCAGGATGGAAATTATACGGGAAAAATCCGACTATGGCAGCAATTAGCGAAAAGATTAAGATAGCTAAAAAGACACCATAACCTGGTAAAAAGAAATAACTCACTAAGCCGATGGTTGCTAGGGCAATCATTGAAACTCCTGCAGCTAACCCATCGAGACCATCGATTAAATTAACCGCATTTGTAATCGCCAAAATCCAGATGAGTGTCATCGGTAAACTCAGCCATCCTAGTTGAAATGTTCCTATGAAGGGAATATTTATCGTATGAAAGCCAATATCTGCCAAATAATAAATAATCAAAGCTCCTATCGTAATTCCTAACGTTTTTTGTTTCGGTGTTAATTCCTTTATATCATCAATTAATCCCGTTAAAACGACAATTGCCGCACTGATTAGTATCCACATTGTCCGCTCAAAATCCGGTGTCGCCCAACTTTCAAATATAGCAACTACCGTAAAAGAAATGAAGATTACTAAACCACCCGCTGTTGGCATCGTGGTTTGATTAATTCTTCTTTCGCTTGGAGCATCGGTAGCTCCTATTTTAAAGGCGAAAATTTTAATAATTGGTGTTAAAACGAGTGATAACAACATCGTGAGAAATAATCGTATAATGAACTGAAAAGTGAATCCCATCTAATTTCTCTCTTTCATGTTAATTTTTCAATTTTTCCTTTATTTTCTTTGAGAGCGCACTCGTTGTGATAACTCGTTCCTCGAGCTTTCCGGCAATCGATTCTTCAATTACAGCGTTAATAATCGCTCCCAAGACCAAAATGAGGGCTGCAAAATTTAGCCAAATCATCAAAACGATAAAACTTCCAATAATTTGATAGCCGCTAAGCCGACTGGCGAAAAATTGCGCATAAATCCCAAAAACTTGGGACAGAGCCATCCAGCCAATTGTTGCAAACACAGCTCCTGGTACAATCGATCGAATGCGTAATTTGACGTTCGGAATAATAGTATAAATAACGAGCATCAATGTTAGTAGAATCGTAATGGTTAGAGGCCATTTGAGCGTTTGGAAAGTCGTGATAATTTGTTCAGAAAATAAAAATATGGGTTGTAATTTATCTAAAATAAGCTTACCTGATCCTAAAATCAAAGTCATACCTACAATCCCAAATAATAACGCAAACATTGTTAAGATTGAGATTATACGTCTAATGATAAAGTTTCCATCCTTCGAAACATCATAGGCCTTATTAAAAGCCAACTGTAAAGCATTCATACTTGCGCTCGCTGACCAAATCGTTAATAAAGCAGAAACAGACAAGAGACTTCCTGAACCCTGTGTCAATAAATCTAAAATCGCCGGACTTAAAAATTCATAAATTGACGGAGGAATGACTTCTTGGACATAAGGCAAAACCGTATTCGGATCAATATTTAAATAAGGTAAGATGTTTCCTACTGCGATTAAAAGTGGAAACAAAGAAAGTAACAAATAATAAGCAATCACAATCGAACTTTGAGTCATTTCAGAATCTTTAATTTTTTTTCGAACCGTCGTGGCAAACCGCTGGACTCCTTCTTTTTTTAAAAAAGCGAGCATCGTATTACGCCTCCTATCATTTACGCTCTACACGTATTAGTACGTCCCTTCTTCTCCTTGAGAAGTCAATAAAAGCGGGCCTTCATTGGTAATTGCAATACTATGTTCGTACTGGCAACTTAAACCACCATCAAGTGTATAAGAAGTCCAGCCATTTGGATCCATCTTCATTTTCCATGTACCGGTATTAATCATTGGTTCAATCGTAATAACCATACCTTCTTTTAAACGTAAGCCTTTACCAGCTACACCATAATGTGGAACTGCTGGACTTTCATGAATGGTTGGGCCAATGCCATGACCGATAAAATCACGAACAACTCCGTAGCCTTCTTGTTCGGCATAACTTTGAATTGCATGACCGATATCGCCAATACGGTTACCAACTTGAGCTTGTTCAATGCCTAAGTACAATGCTTTTTTCGTAACAGCCATCAAACGATCGATTTCATCGGTGGACTTTCCAACGACATACGCCCAACAAGAATCTGAAATGGCACCGTTTAAGTTCACACACATATCGACTTTAATTAAATCACCATCTTTTAAAACTTTTTTGCGTGGGAAACCGTGACAAATTTCATCGTTTATACTGCAACAAGTTGCATATTTATAGCCTTCATAGCCAATCTGTGCTGCAATTGCACCATGACTTTCAATGTAATCACGGACAAAAACCTCAATATCCCAACTTGTAATTCCTGGTTTAATAAATTCACGAAGTTCTTTATGAACACTTGCTAAAAGTGCACCGGACTCAGCCATTGTTTCAATTTCGCGTTTTGATTTTAATGTAATCATTCTTTCTATTCCTCTCCTTATAAATCTTGTCTATTTTACCATAGTTTTTCTTTTTTTTCCAAATGCCCATATCACTTCAGGCAGTTATTCCAATTTGTGATTTGTTTTGCTATAATAATGTATAAATTGTTTGATTGAAATCATAGGAGGATATTATGACCTTAGCAAAGATTGTCTATGCTAGCATGACAGGAAATACGGAAGAAATTGCCGATATTGTCGCTGAAGCATTGGAAAATTTAGGAATAGAAGTAGAAATGGAAGAATGCACTCAAGTTGATGCCTCGGATTTTGAAGACGCTGATATTTGTATCGTTGCCACTTATACATATGATGACGGTGAGCTACCTGATGAAATTGTGGACTTCTATGAAGATTTAAAAGAAGTTGACTTAACTGGGAAAATTTTTGGTGTCTGTGGTTCAGGTGATACTTTTTACGATTATTTCTGTAAGTCGATTGATGATTTTGAAGCAGTTTTCTTAACAACCGGTGCCACACAAGGCGCAACGAAAGTCCGAGTAGACCTAGCGGCTGAAGAAGAAGATATCCAGAACCTAGAAAAATTTGCCAAAGAACTTGTAGAAGCAGCTGGCCAATAATAAAGACTCTAAAATTTATGGGACTGATGAAATTAGAAATAATTTCTCAGGCCCATTTTTTGATTAATATAAAAACTAGGAAATCATTCTTAATTTTTATCTGTCCATTCTTTCAAAATACTAGGCATTTTAGACCAACTCCACACAAAAGCTATCAACATTGCTAAACTAAGAATTAAATATAACCATCCCATTTTATTTCCTCCTCTTAAGTTAACTTTCTAGAGATACGTAGCTTAATTTTAGCCCTCAATCCAATTTGACAAAGAATCATAAAAAATAGGAGCCAAATGAATTTGTGCTTTTTGTGTTGTTGCTGATTCTCATCATTACAAAAAGCCCACCATTTGTTGCTCCTATTTTTAGTTTCTAAATAAATTACCTAACGTAAATAACGGCTGCATTTCACTCTTGTCTTTTTTAGTTGACTTCAAAAAGGCTTTGAGCATTGTTTCTAATTCCACGTTTGAATAAGTTAAAATGTGTTGACTCACCATCGAAGCCATTCCTGAAACATAAATCCAAAAAATCATAAACTTCTCTTTTTTGCTATCTTCAGATAGTGTCTCTGCATTTTCTTCTTTGGCTAATAAAGTATTAAAACATTCTTGAAAAGCCAACTGCATTGTTTTAGCACCTAATTCTTCTTCTAAGTATAAAGATTGATACAGTTGTCGATTGTTTTTCGCAAACATAATAAATGATAGACCTAATTTCGGTAAATAAGGTGCTTGAGTTGCGGAGTTCAAGAAATCTTCGGAGGTCTTTTCAGCCATCAGATGAAACAGCGCTTCTTTTAAATCATCCATGTTTTTAAACTCTAAATAAATTGGTTGTGTTGAACAATTCATTTGAGTAGCGATATTGCGCGCGGTAAAATGAGAAAAGCCCTTATCCGAAATCACTTGATGAGCAGCAACTAAAATTTGTTCTCTTGTAATCGTCTTTTTCCGTGCCATTTTCCTCATTCTCCTTCTATGCATTTTGTCATTTACTCTTCCCAACTCTTTGTTTTATTTTAACATCTTTTTTGGAAAAAGAGTAATTTAGAGCCTTGTTAATCGGCTTTATTCAATAAATTTTAAATTTTAGCTGTTTTTTTGTATAAATAAATGAAGTCAAATATTTTGTTAAAATAAAATAAGTGCTATAATTAGAAACGATAGTCATTTAATGAAGGAGGAATAATAAATGGTTTTAGCAAATTTTAATGAAAATCTAGAAAAATACGCAGAGTTAATTGTCGCGACTGGGGTTAATGTCCAAAAATCGCACACAGTCGTTTTAAATATTAGCGTCGATCAAAGTCAGCTCGCGCGCTTGATTACGAAAAAAGCCTACGCTTTAGGTGCAGCAGAGGTTATCGTCAAATGGACTGACGATGCTATTCAAAAAGAGTTCTACTTACATGCTGACCAGGATCGTTTAGAAAACATTCCACAATACCGTGTTGACGAATCAGACTCATGGGTCGAATTAGGCGCTAGTCGAATTAGCGTTGTTTCATCTGATCCAGGTGCGCTAGCAGGCGTTGATCCACAACGTGTGGCAACTTATCAAAAAGCAGCAGGCCAAGCAATGATTAACGTTCGTAAAGCAACACAAGCGAATAAATTATCTTGGACAGTCGTTGCAGCAGCTGGACAAGAATGGGCAAATAAAGTCTTCCCTGATTTAGCTGATGAGGAAGCAAAAGACGCTCTATGGGATCAAATTTTCAAAACAACACGCATTTATACCGAAGATCCGGTAGCAGCTTGGAAAACACACAATGAACTCTTACAATCAAAAGCTGTTTCATTGAACGAAGAACAGTTCGTTGCTTTACATTATACAGCTCCAGGAACAGACTTAATCGTTGGCTTGCCGAAAAATCATCATTGGGATGGCGGTGACAGTTCAAATACTCGTGGTGAAATTTTTAATGCGAACATGCCAACAGAAGAAGTTTTCTCAGCACCTGATGCGAATCGTGTCGATGGTTATGTTTCAAGTACAAAACCATTAAGTTATGCTGGAAGTATTATTTCAGGTATGAAATTCACGTTTAAAGATGGAAAAGTTGTTGACTTCTCTGCAGAAGAAGGACAAGAAGTCTTAGCTAACTTATTAGATACAGACGAAGGCGCTAAACGTTTAGGTGAAGTCGCACTTGTTCCAGACCCTTCACCAATTTCTCAATCAGGTATTACTTTCTTTAATACTTTATTTGATGAAAATGCGTCAAACCACTTAGCTTTTGGTTCAGCATATGCTTTCAACTTACAAGGTGGGACAGAAATGTCTGAAGAAGAATTAATCGCAGCAGGCATTAACCGCAGCAATACACACGTTGATTTTATGATAGGTTCAAGTGAAATGAATATTGATGGTATTCGTAAAGATGGTACAAAAGTTCCTGTATTCCGTAACGGAAACTGGGCTTAATTTAATATTTTGAGGCTGTGACACAGCTAATTCCGACTATTTTGATGGTAGTAAGGATTATCTGTCACAGTCTTTTTGATTATTTATAACTTCTATTTCTTTTAGGTAGTAAATAAAGGGATTTTTTGATAGAATCAACTTCATATGGAAGGAATGAAGAAAATGATGACACCAAATCGTGAGGACTATTTAAAATTAATTTTAGAGCTTGGTGGCGAGCAAAAACAAATCAGTAATAAACAAATTGTTGCCGGTTTAAATGTTTCAGCTGCTTCCGTTAGCGAAATGATTACGAAGTTGGTAAAAGAAGACTTTATTCACCATGTCCCTTATCAAGGCGTACAGTTAACCGAAACTGGTCTGACATTAGCGAGTTCTTTAATTCGCAAACATCGCTTATGGGAAGTTTTTTTAGTTGAACACCTTGGTTATTCTTGGAACGATGTTCATGAAGAAGCAGAAGTTTTAGAGCACATTACTTCAAGTACTTTAGCCTCTAGACTTGATCAATACCTCAACTCACCAAAATATTGCCCGCATGGCGGCATGATTCCTAAGGAAAATCACTTAGTTCGCGAAAAAAAAAGAGAGCTTCTCGCCTCCTACCCCGTTCACTCAAAAATTCGAATCGCTCGTGTACTTGATGAACGAGAATTACTTGACTACCTTGTGATGATTGATCTTCATTTAGATGAAGAATATGAGATTACCAACATCTCACCTTACGAAGGTCCGATTACACTGAGCAATGAAACAAAAAAAGTCGTAGTTAGCTACAAGGCAGCCAACTCAATTTTTGTTGATATATTATAAAAGGAGTGATAACAATGAAAGAAAACAAAGTCTTATTTACGATTTTTGGTGCTACAGGGGATTTAGCCCAAAGAAAATTATATCCTTCCTTGTTTCGTTTATACAAAACAGGAAGCCTAGCGGAGTCTTTTGCGGTTATCGGTACAGCAAGACGACCATGGTCAGATGAAAAATACCGTGAAATCGTCCAAGAAACGATTGCGTACTTAAATCCTACAGAAGAAGAAGCGATTGCCTTCTCTTCTCATTTTTATTATCAATCACATGATGTTAACGATACACAACACTATGATAAGTTAAAATCATTGGCCGATACACTCGACACAAAATATGTTCTTGAGGGAAATCGCCTCTATTACTTAGCGATGTCTCCAGCTTTTTTTGGTACAATTGTTTCACATTTAGAATCACAAGGCATGCTAACATCAGACGGTTATCACCGGGTGATTATTGAAAAGCCTTTTGGTACAGACTATGAAACAGCTGACCAACTAAATAAAGAGATCACTAGTGTTTTTGCTGAAAATGAAATTTATCGTATTGATCATTATTTAGGAAAAGAAATGATTCAAAATATTTCTGCCATTCGTTTTGCGAATAATATTTTTGAATCAATGTGGAATAACCGCTATATCGACAATATCCAAATTTCAATCGCTGAAAATTTAGGTGTTGAAGATCGTGGTGGCTACTACGATAAAAGTGGTGCCTTAAAAGATATGGTTCAAAATCATATCTTACAAGTCTTATCACTACTTGTAATGGAACCACCTGTTGCTTTTTCAGAGCAAGAAATTCGTGCAGAGAAAATTAAAGCTTTAGAATCGGTGCGTGTTTACACACCAGAAGAAGTCAAAGAAAATTTCATTCGCGGACAATATGTTGCCGGTCGTCTAGCAGAAAGTAAATACGATGGATACTTAGAAGAACCTGGCGTTGCGGAGGACTCTAAAACAGAAACTTTCGTTGCGGGTAAATTTACGATTGATAATTTTCGTTGGTCAGGGGTCCCCTTCTATGTTCGAACAGGTAAACGCCTTACTGAAAAAGGCACGCGAATTAACGTGGTCTTTAAACAAGTGCCTGTGAACTTATTCAAATCAGAAGTTGGTGCAGAATGTAAACAAAAAGATTTAGATCCAAATGTTTTAACAATCTATATTCAACCAACTGAAGGCTTCTCGCTATCATTGAATGGTAAAGAAGTTGGTCCTTCATTTAATATGTTACCAACTCAATTGGCGTACCGTAACAGCGCGGAAACGATTGAAAATACACCTGAAGCTTATGAAAAACTATTATTAGATGCCTTAAAAGGTGACGGAACCAACTTTACTCACTGGAAAGAAGTTGCTCAATCTTGGCGCATTGTTGATGTTATTCGTCAAACATGGGATCAAAGCGACGAAGGTTGTGAAACGTATCCTGCTGGTACAATGGGTCCAGACGCGGCCTTTGATTTGCTCAAAAAAGATGGCTTCAAATGGATTTGGCATCCAGATGAATGGTACCGTGAACGGAACTTATTATAATATTTGAAACCATTTAACCCCCTGGGAATATCACTCACAGGGGGCTTTTAATATAAAAATTTAGAACCTAGCTATTGACCTACAACCAAAAAATCGCCTAGAAGTATTTCTCTAGACGATTTTGATTATTCTTATACTTCAAATCCTTCAGCAACCGCTTCAGGGAATTCGCTTGTTACAATTGTTGCACAATGGCCGCAAAGTGTTGGTAATTGTTCATCGCTTCCAACATCATTTTTGACTTGGCGGCAACGGTCACAAACGGCACCATCGGCTTTTTCTACTAAAATAGCCACGTCATTAAATTTCATCGCAGCTTCTGGAACTTCTGTACCAACTGCCTTAACTTCAAAGAAATCAGGAGAAACGATTAGTAATTGTGATAAATTCGCATTAACTGCTGTTAGCAAGCTTGCAATAGGTTCAGTTGGATAGATCGTCATTTTCGCTTCTAATGACTTACCAATTAATTTCTCGTTACGGGCTTCTTCTAAGGCTTTTAAGACATTGTCTCTAAAGTCCATAAATGCTGACCATGTATCTAATAACTCCGCTTGATTTGGGAATTCTTGGTACTCAGGGAATTCTGCTAATTGTACATAAGCTTCTTCTTCTTTTAAGAATGACCAAATTTCTTCTGCTGTATGCGGAATAATCGGTGTTAATAGTTTCGTTAATTCTTTCGCGACATCATAGAAAACAGTTTGCATTGAACGACGTTGATGATCATCTTTTGCTTCAATATAAACAACATCTTTCGCAAAATCTAAATAAAATGATGATAAATCAATCGTTAAGAAGTTCATCACCGTACGATAAATTTGTAAGAAGTTATATTTTTCATAGCCTTCTTCACGGATTTCTTTAATTGTTTGGTTTAAACGTACGACCATGTATTTATCTACCGAACGTAAATCCTCATACGCTACACGGTCGGTTTCTGGATTGAAGTCTTCTGTATTGGCGATTAAGAAACGCATCGTGTTACGGATTTTACGGTAAACTTCTGATACTTGGTTTAAGATATCCATTGACACACGCACATCAGCTTCATAATCTACACTACTTACCCATAGACGTAAAATATCAGCACCCATTTGTTTAATCACTTTGTCTGGTAAAATCGTGTTGCCTAATGATTTACTCATCTTACGACCTTCACCATCAAGGACAAACCCTTGTGATAAGACAGATTTATAAGGTGCAACGCCATTAATGGCTACACTTGTTGTCAGACTTGAGTTAAACCAACCACGGTATTGGTCAGATCCTTCTAAGTACATATCTGCTGGGAAAGTTAAATCTTCTCTTTGACGCAACACAGCTTCATGTGATGAACCAGAGTCAAACCAAACGTCCATGATATCTGTTTCTTTTGTAAATTCACCATTTGGCGATGCTGGATGAGTGAAACCTTCTGGTAATAATTCTTTTGCTTCTTTCATAAACCAGATATTTGAACCATGTTCTTCAAACAATTTTGCTACGTGTTCAATTGTTTCTGGTGTGATAATCGGCTCACCATTTTCACCGTAGAAAATTGGTAATGGCACACCCCATGCACGTTGACGTGAAATTACCCAATCGCCACGATCACGGACCATATTGTAAAGACGTGTTTTCCCCCACGGCAATAACCAATCCACTTTTTCAACTTCGTCTAATAAGTTTTGACGGAATTTATCGATTGATGCAAACCATTGTGGTGTTGCACGGAAAATTACTGGTTTTTTTGTTCGCCAGTCATGCGGATAACTATGTGTAAAGAAGTCTAATTTTAATAAGGCATTCTTTTCAGTTAATAGTTCTGTAATCATTGGATTGGCTTTATCATAAAATACCCCTTCAAATAACGGTGCTTCTTCGGTGAAGACACCTTGACCGTTAACTGGAGAAATAACCTCTAAACCATAACGACGACTCACAATGTAGTCATCTTCACCATGTCCAGGTGCAGTGTGAACTAAACCTGTTCCGGCTTCTAAGGTAACGTGATCCCCTAACATTAATAACGAAGTACGATCGTAAAACGGATGTTGAGCTGTCATCATTTCTAGTTGGTCACCAGAGAATTCTTTCAATACTTCAACATTTTCCCAACCAATTGCGTTAGTTACCGTTTCTAACAAATCTTTCGCTACTACAAATTTACGGCCATCAGCTAAAATTTGAACGTATGTATAGTCTGGGTTTACTGAAATTCCAAGGTTGGCTGGTAACGTCCAAGGTGTTGTGGTCCAGATAACGAAAGCAGTATCATTATCTAACAGTCCTTTGCCATCTGCTACTTGAAAAGCCACGTAAATTGAAGCAGATTTAACGTCTTTATATTCAATTTCAGCTTCAGCAAGTGAAGATTCACTTGATGGTGACCAGTAAATTGGTTTTAAGCCTTTATAAATATAGCCTTTTTCAGCCATTTTACCGAACACACGAATTTCTGCTGCTTCGTAGTCTGGCGTTAGTGTGATATATGGGTTATCCCATTCACCTGAAACACCTAAGCGTTTGAAGTCTTCTCGTTGTTTATCAACTTGAGTTAAGGCATAGTCATAACATTTTTGACGGTATTCTGCCAATGTCATTTCTTTTCTCTTAATGCCTTTATTCGCTAAAACTTGTTCAATTGGTAAACCATGGGTATCCCAGCCAGGAACGTACGGCGCACGAAAACCAGACATCGATTTCGAACGAACAATAATATCTTTACTGATTTTGTTTAACGAGTGGCCTAAGTGGATATTTCCATTCGCAAATGGCGGGCCATCGTGTAAGACAAAGGTTGGTTTGCCTTCATTTAATTTTTGACGTAAACCATAAATATCTTTTTCTTCCCAATCTTTTTGCCATTCGATTTCACGATTTGGCAAATTACCACGCATTGGAAAAGCTGTTTTACCTAAATGTAACGTTTCTTTCATCTTCACTTGTTTATCTCTTCCTTTCATTTTAAGCACAAAAAAACGCTCATCCCACAAAAAGGGACGAACGTATCGCGGTACCACCCAAAGTTCGAAAATGATATTTCATTTTCCTTTAGAATCGTTAACGAGATTAATCGTTGATTTCTACTAGCTTTCAAAATCAAACAAAATAGAGGATCTAATGGGATGCAGGGTTTATTGACCTCTCACTATCGTCAACTCGCTAAAAAAATACAAACCATTTTTCTGTTCTATTTTAAGTTATTAGTTATTTTCGTTATCAGATACATGAACGACTTTTTCATTGGCTTCTAAAACCGTATAATCTGTTTCATTATCAGTTACTTGACTAGAGTTTACTTCAGATTCATTTTCATTGTCAAGCTCTTTCGCTAAAACTTCACGAATCACTTGATGACTATCTTGAACATAACTTGAAAATGGTGCTAAAATTTCTTCCCACTCTGGTGATTTCACTTGGTTTAATTGTGTTTCTAACATTAATGATAAGCTGTTGTGGAAAACACGTGTCTTTTTCTTCAAGTCATTCGTTTCTACTGCTAATTGACGAGCATTTTCTGTCGCTTCAGTTAAAATTTCTTTGGCTTTTTCTTCTGCAGCACGAGTTAATGAATCGGCACGTTTTTCAGCTTTGGCTACCATTTCATTGGCTTTGTTTTGAGCAGATGTCACGATAACTTCAGACTCTTTGCTCGCACTTGTTTTCACTTTGTCCGCTGTGTCTTGAGCTACAATAATCGATTGGTTTAATGCATCTTTCAATTCATTGAAATACTCAAGTTTTTCTTCTGCATGTTTTAAAGCTTTTTCTAATTCGCGGTTCTTTTGAACGGCATCTTCGTAGTCTCGAACGATTAAGTCTAAGAAATCATCAACCTCATCTTTTTCGTACCCACGCATTTTTGTTTGGAAACTTTTATTTTGAATATCTAATGGAGTTAAAGCCATATTTTTTCACCTCTTAATTTATTTTCGCAAGACACCTAATGTTAAACGAATTTTTTCTTTCTTTGTTTTCCCTTCAATTCCTTGAAGTTGTATGCGACCAAAGCCGCGGATGGAAACAATGTCTAGTAAGTCTAACATAAAATCTGGCCTTTGTGTCTCAACCCAGTTAATCTTAATCTTTCCTGATTCAATTAATTGCTTTGAACGTTGGCGAGAAATATTAAAGACGGTTGAAATGACCGTATCTAAGCGTAAAGATGATACGGTTGTTTGTTCTTGTGCCCAGCCATCTTTTGGTGTGATTATTTCTGTGTAATTTTTCATATCCAAACGAACAGAGACATTTCCGATTTTATTGACTTGCATATGTAGATAAGAAGCGACTTCTTTTGCTACAAAAACTTGCCAATTTTCCCCGTCAGAAATAATATCCCCAAACATTTCTCGTTTCATACCTGAGCCAATTAAAGTCCCTAAAATTTTACCATGACTAAGCGTGGCAAATTTTTTAGGATAATTGATTTCAAATAAGACGATTTCAAACTCCTCTTGCTGCGGTTCATAATATTCTGGATAAATCATGCAGCGGACACGTTCAGCCGCTCCATATCCCCCAAAAAATTTAAATTTTAAGTCCGTTTCTTGTCGAACCAAGGTTTCTAAAATATAAGCTTGTCTTGGATCTAAAAATTCGGTCAAATAAGGGGCATACTGAAAAGAAACCTGCTCTAACCAATCGCCGACTAAATCAATAAATGGATGTTCATCTTGACGAAAATGTTGATATATATTGGTATCCATCGAAGTTCCCCCCCTTTTTTTCCACATTCTAGAACATAAAAACAATTCTATTTAAGATTAAAATTAATGCCTGCGATGCTAATTGCAACACGATAATGGCAAACGCAATATTGAAACTAACTGGCCCAAAAGATAAATTTAAATGATCAAACAAACCTAAATAAGGTTCACAAATTTTAGCTAAAAAGCGACCAAAACTTGATTGATATCCTCCTGGAAACCAAGATAATAATGCATAAATAACAAGCAATACCGTATATAAATAGATTGCTTTACTAATAAGTTGAATTAACCAAAACACGAACAAATGCGTTCCTTCCTCCTTTTATAGCGACATTTCGCTAAGATCAAACATTTCATTTTGGACAAGTGATTTTGCCGCTCCTTCGATTTCAACTGTTTTTGGTGTACATAAAAACATTTCATCGGAAACGCGCTTAATATCGCCATCCTCTGCATAGACCGTTCCTGTTAGGAAATCAACAACGCGTCTGGCTTGATGTTCTTCCATCAAATGAAAATTAACTAATACCGACTTGCCACCCATCACATGTTTCGCAATTTTCATTGCTTCTGAATAAACACGAGGTTCTAAGACCATGATTGTACTCGCTGAGTTATTTGCAGCATCACGTGTACGTGTTGCTTTTCTTTCAGCAGGCATTGCAACCACCTTTTTTTCGACTGCTTGTTGTTTTCGCGTAGGCGTTGGACGCTGCTGTTGTGGTCGTTGTTGTTGGGCAGGATCCACTCTTGTCGTTCTTTGTGGCTCTCTGTTTGGGACCCTTTGTCCTTGAGCCGGATTCGTCACCATATTTTGTTTTTTCGGTGATGGCGGAACTTTTTGAAAGCTCCGTGTATCCGGCTGTTTATGTTGTGTTTGTTGTCCAACCTCATGGAGTTCTTCATTATGTTCTAGACCAAAAAAACTACCCATGTTACCAATCAGATCTTTTAGAGACATATCATATCTTCCTCCTTCACTCTTCCTCAAATAGTGCGCTGCCTACTCGAACATAAGTCGCTCCCACTTCGATTGCCACTTGGTAATCATTTGACATCCCCATACTCAACTGCGTACAAGGTTCATTGGAATCGTTTTGAGCGTGTATTTCTTCTTGTAATTTTTTTAATTGTGTAAAATAGGCCCTTTGTTCTTCTTTTGTTGAGTCATAAGGAGCCATCATCATTAAACCAACAACTTCTATTTTATCATAGTTTGCTAGTTCTTTAATAAAAGAACGCACTTCCTCTGGGCGCAAACCTTGTTTACTTACTTCTCCTGAAACGTTAACTTCAACAAAACAGCGAATAATGTGATTTGCTCGTTTTTGAATTTCAGCAGCGAGCTTTAAGCTTTCCAAGGCATGAAAATAGTCAATTCGATTAATGACATCTTTGACTTTTCGGCGTTGGAGATGGCCAATAAAGTGCCATTCAATCTTTGGATAATCAATCAACTCTGCTTGTTTTCGGAGAAGAACATCTACTCGGTTTTCAGCAAAAACGCTTAAGCCTAAGTCGTACAATTCCTTCATTTTACTACTATCAACGCTTTTCGTAACACCGACTAAAGTCACTTCGTCGCTATTACGAGAAACAAGAGCACAGGAATTCTGTATCTCTTGCCTTACTTTCTGCAAGTTATCAGAAATCATGTGCTCTGGCCTCCTTATCTTTTACGACGAAAGAATGGTGGTGTGTTTAATTCGTCGTCATTTGGCTTCACTTCTTCACGATTAAATGTTTCGAAATCTTTTTTTTCAATCGTATCAAATTGAGTTTCCTCAATTTTAGGGCGCACGTTTTGATCTCTGCGGATATCCCAATTACCAAAAGTATTATCTTCTGCTTCATGTACAGGTTGTGCTTGGTCAAGGTCTAAGACAGGACGTTGAACGGGAGCATTCACTTGTTGTGACGTTCTCGCTGGACGACTGCCTCTAACGTCCTTTTTTTTTGACGGGTCAATTCCTGTCGCAATGACTGTTACGCGAATTTCATCGCCTAAGTCTTCATTAATTGAAGTACCTAAGATAATATTCACATCCCCACTTGCAGCGTTTGCTACGATATCAGAAGCGTCTTGTGCTTCAAACAATGTCATATCTAAGCCACCAGTGATGTTTAATAAGACTTGTTCTGCACCTTCGATTGATGTTTCTAATAACGGTGAAGAAATCGCTTTTTTCGTTGCTTCGATGACACGTTCTTCACCGCTGGCAACACCAATACCCATTAAGGCTGTCCCTTGATTTTCCATCACTGTCTTCACATCAGCAAAGTCCAAGTTTACGTAACCTGGAGCAGTAATTAAATCAGAAATACCTTGAACACCTTGACGTAATACGTTATCCGCTTCACGGAATGCTTCTAGCATTGGTGTTTTCTTGTCTACGATTTCTAATAGACGGTTATTTGAAATGATTAATAATGTATCAACATTTTCTTTTAATTTTGCAATACCTTCTGCCGCGAAACGTCCACGTTTTGGACCCTCAAAGGTAAACGGACGTGTGACAACACCGACTGTTAATGCGCCTAAATCTTTTGCAATTCCAGCAACGATTGGAGCCGCGCCTGTACCAGTTCCGCCACCCATTCCAGCAGTAATGAAGACTAAATCAGCGCCTTCTAATGCTTCACGGATTAATTGTTCACTTTCTTCAGCCGCTTTTTGACCAACTTCTGGTTGTGAACCTGCACCTAGACCACGTGTATATTTAGGGCCTAATTGAATAACTACTTCTGCTTTTGAATTTTTTAATGCTTGAACGTCTGTGTTAACAGCGATAAACTCTACACCTTTAACGTTTTCTTCGATCATACGGTTAACAGCATTTCCGCCACCACCACCGACACCGATAACTTTAATTACTGCACCTTCGTGGACATTATTATCAATTGAAAATTCCATCGTTTAAGTTCCTCCTAAAATTAATTATCAAAAATACTTGAAAAGAAGCCTTTTACTTTATCAACAACACTTGCATTATTTGTTTCTTCTACTGAAGTTTCTGATTCATCTGCTGCTTCATAATTTGTTTCATATGATGGTTCTTGATAGGTTGCGACTGGTTCAACATGCGTTTGTTCACCGGTTACAGCAAATTTCGCTAATTGATAAACCTCGTTTAAATTTGCTGAGTAATCAACAATACTAATCACATTTGTAAAGACTGGGTTACGTAAGCCCATATGATTCGGTACGTATAATTTTACATTAACGCCAAAGATTTCTTGTGCTAAATCAACAATACCTGGCATACTTGCCGCTCCACCAGTTAGCACAACGCCACCTGGTAAATCAAGCGCATCAATTTCATCTAAAACTTCTTTTGATTTATTAAAGATTTGTTCCATACGAGCTTCAATAATTTCTGATAAATAGCGTTCATCAATTTTAACTGGTTCTGATTTACCAATAACATCGACTGGGAATTCTTCACTCGCAGACGTACGCTCTGGATAAGCGTCACCATAATTGATTTTTAATGCTTCTGCATTGTTAAACGACGTATTTAAAACCGTTGAAATATCTTTTGTGACAAACTCGCCACCTTCTTGGTTCACATGAGTAAATTTCAGTTGATTATCATGCATGACAGAAGTTGTCGTTTGCCCACCACCAATTTCAATCACAATTGTTCCAAAATCTTTTTCGCCATCAGATAAGATTGTTTCCGTTAATGCTAGTGGTGTAATCACCATTTCACTAATCGCCAATCCAGCTTTTTCAACACAACGACGAATATTATGAATAATTGTTTTTGGTCCAGTAAATAATAAACCGAACATTTCAAGACGTACACCAATCATGCCCCGAGGATCTCTGATTCCTTCAAAGCCGTCGACTGTAAATTCTTGCGGTTGAATCGCAATGATTTGTCTTTCTGGTGGTACAGAACGTACAAGTGCTGCTGAAGCAACATTCTTAACATCCTCATTTGTAATTTCTTTAGAATCACCGCTAACAGCGATCATTCCTTGGCAATTTTCAACTTCTAAAAGATTCGCTGGTACACCAACACTCACTTGACGAATTTTGATGCCTGCTTTTTCTTCTGCTTGTCCTACTGCTCTTTGAATTGCTTGAACTGTTTTATCAATATCAACGACAATTCCACGATTAATTCCTTCTGATTTAGCATTTCCAACACCAATAATATTCATTTGGCTATCGACATACTCTGCTACGATTACTTTAACAGACGTTGTACCGATATCAAGGCCAACGTACATTCCTGTTTTTGCCATGGATGGGATTCCCTCCTACTTCTTTTACTTATCTATCGAACAAGTTGTGGTTATATTTTCATACGATCATTCTTTTGTTCACTGTTATTAATTTTACCATATTTCTATTGAATTAAGGAAGTCGTTCCTCAAAAATATCGTTAAAAAGTTAAAAACTTTCTTCACTTTGGCTACTTTCAGTTGTTTCTTCATCTTTTTCAGCGTACGGATACGAGTAAATACCAACTTCCATGTCGATTACGCCTTTGCCTTTCATCTCCTTTGCAACTTGGAGATAGTATTTCATTTGCTTTGAAAAATCAGAAATATTAACAAAAACCTGATTCCCATCATTCATAAAGAGCGTAATGAGCTCGTCATTCTTTTTCGAGGGTGTTAATTTAATTTGTGAAATACTGTCTTGGATTTCAGCTGGTAACTTTTCATATTCTTTTAAAGTTGCTAAAATCTGTGCCTCTTTCGAAAAAGATTCTAAGATAACATGTCGATTGTCAATTTTTTTTATAGGCTCTTGAATAATTTTCCCATTTTCTAAAATCGGCAAATATTGATTCCCTTTTACTAAGTATGCCACTTCTTCATATTCCTTCACTTGAATCGCAAATTTATTCCAGTCTTGCAAAGTAATCGTCGTTTTCTTAATCCACGGATTTTCAGTCGTGACTTTATTTGCGACTGCTTCGCGATTAAAAAATTGTGGCCAAAGTCGTTCACCAATCTCAAAATTAGCCGTTTCTAAAATCGTTTCTTGCGTGACTTTCTGTTGTGCCTTTACTTGAACTGCTGAAAGATTACTTAGTGGTGAAATGTAATAAAGTGAGCCTACTAGAGGGATTAAAAAAAGTGATACAAGCAGGATCAATCGCTTGCGTAACTTTTTATCTCGATAAGCTTGTAAGTTGGGGAGTTTTTTTGAAAAAGAAAGCAATTTATTCTCACTTTTAGGAGCTGATTCTTCTCTATCAACCAATGATTCTGCAACTTCGCTAGCATCTTCTTGATTTTCAAGAGCTTCTTGCTCAGTTAATTCCTCATCATTACTTTCTTCTTTGCTACTTGCCATCTCTAACTTTTGTCTTTGTTTTTCTTCCTCTAAATAAAGTAAATGTTCCTTTTGCCACGGAGTTAGCTGCTCAGTATCATGTTCATTTTTTCGATCACTAATGGCCTTGTCCTCCTCTTAACTATCCCTTAACAATTTCTTGAACGAGTGCATATAAACGGCTCGCTGCATCCGGGATTCCTTGCGTTTTTGACGCTTGCGCCATTTGTTGATGTAACGCAGGTTGATTCATAATCTCATCTACTGTAGCAACTAAGTTTGTTTCTGTCAATTCCGCATCGGCAATCATTTTGACTGCGCCAACTTCGACTAAACTTTGCGCATTTTTAGTTTGATGGTCATTTGTTACATAAGGACTTGGAATTAAAATCGCTGGCAAGCCTAGACTCGTTAATTCAGCAATTGAAGACGCACCTGCTCGCCCAATCATTAAATCGCAATTAGCCATGACTTCCGCCATTTGATTAATATAAGGTTGGATACTAATATTCACAAAAGCATCCTTCGTCATCCCAATTGACTCTTCTAATTCTTCATAATAGGCTTCGCCACTTGAATATAAAATTTGATAATCTTTTTTAGCAAAAGTAGGTAGAGCTTTAATAATCGCATCATTTATTTTTTTAGCGCCTTGGCTTCCGGCAAAAATTAAAACAGTTTTTTTCTTTGGATCCAAGTGATACTGTGCTAAGATATTCGATTTTTTAATTCCACTAACTTCTTGAGCACGTGGATTCCCAACCAGTCTTGTTTTGTTTTCCGGAAAATAGCTCGCAGAATTTTCAAATGAAATACCGATTCGATCAACATATCGAGATAGAAATTTATTTGTCATTCCCGGAACACTGTTTTGCTCATGGATGATTGTCGGTATTTTTAGTTTGGCTGCCGCATACATGACCGCCCCAGAAACATAACCGCCTGTCCCGATAACAACGTCAGGTTTAAATTCTTTTAATAGCTGTTTTGCTTCCTTGACGCTTTTTAAGAACAATTGAATTGTCTTAAAATTATCCATTGTTAATTTGCGTTTAAAACCTTGAATTTCTAAAGCTTTAAAAGGAATATCTGTCTGCGGTAAAATTTTATTTTCTAATCCTCGTTGCGCACCAATATATAAAAATTCAGCACTTTGATTGATTTCTTTTACATAATTTATAAAAGCGAGCGCCGGATAAATATGTCCGCCGGTTCCGCCACCTGTTAAAACAATTTTCATATCGACTTACTCCTTTTCAACTTGCGCCTTCAAAGCATCGTAAGCTTGAATAAACGCTTCTCCACGAACTTCAAAATTCGTATATTGATCCCAACTTGCATTCGCAGGTGATAATAAAATGACATCCTCTGCCTGACTCAATTGATACGCTAAAGGTAAGGCGCTCGTCACATCCAATGTTTCTTCAATGATTGACACACCGGCTTCTTTAGCTGCCTGTGCCAAGCGATTTTTTGTTTCCCCAAACACGATTACGGCTTTAAGATTTTTTAATGAGGGCACTAGTGTTTCAAAACTATTTCCTCGGTCTAGTCCACCTGCTAGTAAGATGACTTTTTCTGGTTCAAAGCCACTTAACGCCATTTTTGTCGCCAAAATATTCGTTGCTTTAGAATCATTGTAAAATTTCACTTGATTGATTTGACCGATATATTGTGTACGATGAGGTACTCCGGTAAAATGCTGTAACACCGTACGAATGACTGTCGTTGAGATGCCGTTAAGTTTGGCCACAGCAATCGCAGCTAAGGCGTTTTCGACATTATGTGAGCCAGGTGCGCCTAATTCATCAACCAACATAATCGCTTCTTCTTGATAATAAATTTGGCCTTTTAACGCATAGGCACCATTGACTTTTTCTTCGGTTGAAAAAGGAATAACTTGAGCTTTCGTTTTTTCTGCTAACGCTCGTACTTCTGCTTGATTCCAATTTAAAACAAGCCAGTCTTCACTTGTCATATGATTTTGCATTCTCCATTTTGCGGCAACATATTCTTCCCGTGAACCATGATAATCCAAGTGCGCTTCATACAAATTAGTAATCACACCGATGTGCGGTTTAAAATCAATTGTACCCATTAATTGAAAACTCGATAATTCCATCACAAGGCAATCATCCGCCATCACATCTCTAGCAACTGAGCTCGCTGGATAGCCGATATTTCCAGATAGATACGCCCGGCTTTTCGTCATTCCTTGATTTAAAATTTGTTCAATCATCGTTGTCGTCGTTGTTTTTCCATTTGTTCCAGTAATTCCAATAATTGGAGCCTCAGATATTTCATAGGCCAACTCAATTTCCGTAATAATGGGTAAACCTTTTTCCATTGCCCCTTGTATTAACGGATGCGAATAAGGGATACCTGGATTTTTGACCATCAAAGAAAAATCTTCATCTAATAATTCAATCGGATGACTACCAGTAATTACTTTAATACCTAGTGCTAATAAATCTTGTGCTTCACGATTTTCTTCAAATGGTTTTCCGTCATTAACGGTAACAAGTGCGCCCAAATCATGTAACAATTTGGCCGCACTGAATCCGCTTCTTGCTAGTCCTAAAACTAGAATTTTTTTATTTTGGTATCTTGTTATTTTTTTCATTTTGCCCATCTCCATAAATTTAGGTTAGTTTACATAAAATAGATGAATAACGTAATTGCTGAAAACAGCAATGAAACACCCCAAAAAACACCATCAATTTTCCACTCAGTCCATCCACTCATTTCAAAATGGTGATGCACTGGTGACATTTTAAAGACTCTTTTTCCCGTTAATTTAAAAGAAGAAACTTGGATCATTACACTTAATGTCTCAAAAATGTAAATAATTCCAACCAATAATAAAGTCCACTCTTGATGTAATAATACGGAGATGGTTGCTAGTAACCCACCTAAAGCAAGCGATCCAACATCACCCATGAAAATTTTAGCTGGTTTATGATTATAACCAAAGAAGCCAATTAATGCACCGACAACACTTAAACAAATAATCAGAATATCATATTGTCCTTGATCCCAAGCGATGACTGCATACGTTCCAAATGAAATCGTACCGAGTCCTGAGACTAAGCCATCAATTCCATCGGTTAAATTGACTGCATTAGAAAAACCAACTAGCCAAACGACGATAAACGCACCATAAAGATAAGACAATGGCAACTCAAAACCAAAAAGATTTAATGTATTGGTCGTCCCTTCCATTACAAGAACTGCATAAAAAATGACGCCACCAATAATTTGGCCAATTAATTTTTGTAAAGAAGTAAGACCCATATTTCTTTTTTTAAAGATTTTAATAAAATCATCAACAAAACCCAATGTGCCATAAAGCACTAAAATAAATAATGAAATAAGTAGCGATGAAGTTAGTTGATTTTGCCAAGCTGCTACCCAAATAGCAGTCAAGACGATTGACACTAAAAAAACCGCGCCTCCCATTGTTGGCGTTCCGGATTTGATTTGATGCCAATTTGGACCTTCTTCTCTAATTTCCTGTCCATATTTTTTCATTTGGAAATAACCAATAAATATTGGCATTACTGAAACAGTCATTCCAAATGCACTTGCAATTGGCAAAATCATCTCGATCAGCTTCATTCTTTTTCGCTCCTAATTTAATTTAATTTTTCTAATTTAAAATGTAATTTTTTCCCTTTAATCGGATTACCTGGTTCGATGCTTTGGTCGACACTGTAACCTTCTCCACTAAAAGTGACATCCATTGACAGTAAGTTCGCCAATTTAAGTAAGTTCGATTTTGACCAGCCCGTGGTATCAGGCATTCGTCTTGAATCACCTTCCGTTAATAATAACAATGTTTCCCCTGGAAGCATATGCTTATTGCTTTGGGTGGATTGTTCTTCAATCTTTGCACCTTCGCCGATTACAACTGGCACTAACCCTTTTGTTTCTATCATTGTTCTTGCTTGTTCAGTTTCTAAATTTCGATAATCATCAACCGTTACTTTATCCGTTTGAATCGTGTTCGTATCAACCATATCGACTTCTTTAAAATCCATTGCTCGTTGTAAGATAGCATTAGCAATTGTTGGGATAACGGAATTTTTATATTCTTTTGGCTTTTTCATGGTCACATAAAGCGTATATTCCGGATCTTCAGCCGGTAGCATTGTTACGACAGAATAAATATTATCGTTTTCACCTTCTAAGTAACCACCCCCTTCAGCAATTTGGGCGGTCCCTGTTTTAGCTGAGATCTTATAATTATCGACTTTATACATGTCATAAGCCGTTCCGTATTGCTCGTCTTCAACGACATCTCTCATATACTGACGAACTTGTTGAGCCGTTTCAGGTGCGAAAACTTGCCCGACTACTTCAGGGTCAAAACTTTCTTCTTCTCCTGTTGTTGGATTAACTATTTTTTTAATATATGAAGGCTTAACAACTGTACCATCATTCGATATGGCCATAAATGCTTGGAGCATCTGAAATTGAGTGACTGCAATCCCTTGTCCATAAGCAGTATTGGCTCTCGTAACAATATTGTCTTCTGGCATTAAGCCTTTTTTCTCGTTGAACAAACCGGAATTGGTTGTTTTACCAAACCCAAAGGCATCAAGGTATTCCTGCCACGCGTCCGTCATTCGTTGTTCTAGTTTAACCATTCCGACGTTACTTGACCAAGACAATGCTTGACGCATGGTCATCATCCCTCTTGAACCTTTCGCGATATCCCAGTCGGTAATTTTTGCATCAATTAAGGGCATCTCACCGGACATAAAGGTTTCATTTGGATTAAAAACACCTTGTTCCATTGCACTTGCTACAGTCAATATTTTAATCGTAGAGCCTGGCTCATACGTTTCCTCTACAAAAAGATTTTGCCATTTGAAGCCTTTTTCTTCATCGATACCCTCTTTTGTTTCTGGATTAAATGATGGGTATTGTGATAAGGCGACAATTTCATTCGTTTTTGATTTCGTTAACACGGCTGTTAAGTATTCTGGCTTTGCTTCTTCAAAGCCTTCTGCCACTAATGTATCTAAATAGCTCTGTAAGCGACTATCTAACGTTGTATAAATATCTTGACCGTCCTCGGCTGGAATGGATTCTGCTACCGTTCCTGGTAAGGGGTTTTGAAAATTGTCCTTTTGATAAACAATTTCTCCATCCTTTCCAGCTAATACATCATCATAGGCGGCTTCAATTCCGATGGCGCCAATCAATGTTTCTTGATTGTCTTCCACATCAACATTGGCGTAACCGATTAAATGCGAAGCAAAGACCCCATTTGGATAAATGCGCGACGGATGTTCATTAAATTCAATCCCTAGAACACCCTTCTTTTCCATCTCAGCTTCAATTTCTTGTTTTTGCTGTAACGTTAAAGACTTCGCATTCGGAATCTCAACTTGGTATTTATTATTATCTTTCCCACTTTGTAAAGTTTTGACTACCTTTTTTGTATCAATTCGCTTACCTAACACATTTTTTAAAATCCCTGCCAGGGTTTCAAAATCTTTTTCTTGCGCGTAAAGTTTCTTATCCCCAGAGACGTACGTATCAATCACTGGCGCATAAGCTGAATAAGACGTCGCATCTTCGGCAATGACTACACCGTTTCGATCGTAAATCGTACCGCGCTTCGCTTTGACAACTTTGCTACCTTCATATAAAGCTTCTGTTTTGCTTTCTAAGGAAGTACCACCGACGTCACCAACGACTACAATGTACGTTAAACGAGACACAAATAAAAAAAACAATCCAATAGTCGTAGTAAAAAGAATAATTCCTACTTTTTTGCGATTGTTCGTCGGTGATAATTTATTCTTAGTAAAATACTGCTTCATTTTTTTTATCATAGGTTATTTCACTTTCCTTAAATTACCACTTTGGATAGACATTCCTTGCTTTTCAGCAATTTCACGGATACGTTCACTTTTAGATAACTCTGTCTTAGCTTGCTCCAAACGTAAAATTTCAGCCTTATCGACAACGGTTTGTCCTTCAATAATTGAAATTTCATGTTCTGTTTGTGTGATGGATGTGCGTAAATGAATCATTAACAAACTTAAACCAATCACTGCCACAAGCAATACACCTGCAATCAGTCTTTCCAAGTGACTAATTCTTTTTAGTCGATGCTTTGGAGAAAGAGGAACAACCACAACATCTGGTCGTTCTGGCTGATAAAAATCTTCAATATAAACATGGGTTTCCATATTTAATTCTTCTTCTACTTCATAAGAATAATCTTCCATTTTTAATTCTGCCAATTTTTTCTCTCCTCTCGCTTTGCTTCGATTATTTTACTTTTTCGACAATCCGGAGCTTTGCGCTACGCGAACGATTATTTTCTGATAATTCTGCTTCACTTGGAATCAGTGGTTTTCTTGTAATTAATTTCAAATCCGGTTGATACTCATCAGGAATCATCGGTAACCCCGGTGGTAAATCAGGTGCTGTACTGTACTCTTTAAAGATTGTTTTAACAATCCGGTCTTCTAAAGAATGGAACGTAATAACACTAATTCGTCCTTTTGGCTGTAAGAGTGGAATTGCTTGTTCCAAAGTATCTTCCACAACTCCTAGTTCGTCATTCACAGCAATCCGAATCGCTTGAAAAATTCGTTTTGCTGGATGTCCACCTTTTCGACGAGCAAAAGCTGGAATGGCGTCTTTAATAATGTCCACCAATTCACCAGTTGTTTCAATTGGTTTTAATTGACGTACCCGCTCAATTTCGCGCGCGACTTGTTTAGAAAACTTCTCTTCACCGTAACGGAAGAAAATTTTTACTAGTTGAGCATATTCGTAGTCATTGACAACTTCAAATGCCGATAATTTAGCTTCTTGATCCATTCGCATATCTAATGGCGCATCTTGATGGTAGCTAAAGCCACGCTCAGCTTCATCTAATTGTGGTGACGAAACACCCAAATCATATAAAATACCATCAACTGCTTCTACCCCTAATGCATTTAATTCTTCTTTTAAATAGCGGAAATTGCGTTTAATAAACGTTACTTGTCCTTTTTCAACAAAAGGTGCCAAACGAATTTTCGCATGTTCAATCGCTCTTATATCTTGATCAAAAGCATATAAGTGTCCTTTTTCATTTAATTGTTGTAATAGGTACTCACTATGGCCAGCGCCACCTAAAGTACAGTCTACATAAATACCGTCGGGACGGATATTCAAACCATCGACTGTTTCTTTTTTCATGACTGTGTAATGTTGAAATTCTGCCATTGTTTTCCTCTTTCTATGTATCACTTGTTTATTTCAATTCACTCAACTAAATTGCTATAGGCCAAAATCAATCATTGATTCTGCAATTTCGTCAAAGTTTTCTTCTGCTTCTTCCGTAAATGCTTGCCAGCGTTCTTCATCCCAAATTTCAATCCGATTTGAAACACCAACAATCACACAGTTTTTTATTAAATTACCGTGAGTTCTTAGCGAAGCTGGAATATTAATGCGGCCTTGCTTATCGAGTTCACATTCAGTTGCAGCTGAATAAAAAAAGCGGACAAATGTACGCGCGTCTTTTTTAGCAAGCGGCATATCATTTAGCTTTTCTTCAAGTTGCTTCCACTCAGATAAAGGGTAACCAAATAAACAGCCATCTAATCCTCTTGTCACCACAAACTTCTCGCCTAATTTCTCGCGAAGTTTTGATGGCATAATTAGTCGACCTTTGGCATCGATTGTATGTTGAAATTCACCCATGAACAACGATATCTCCCCCAATTACCACCTGATATTCACAGTCTACCACATCCCCCCACTTTCTACCACATTTTATGAATAATAACAGTCTATTTTTTTATAAAACAATAAAAAAGACATTTTAAAAGTTTTTTAAAAAACTTCTATTAGTGAGCTAGTAATAAAATTAAACTCAATATAACGATTATAAAATGTGTAAATAGCGAAAATAAAAAGACCGAGCGCCAAAACATTTTAAAATATCGTTTGTAAATAATTTCTTCGTAGAAATACGCCTGAAAAAAAGCGAGGCCAATTCCAAGTAAACAAATCGTAATTAAAAAGTAAGGAAAAATTGATTCGTTAAAAGTTAAAACAGAGACTTGGTGGATTGAATAAAAGATTAACGGAACGGTTAAATCAAGAGCTTTAATTGCATAACGTTTTCTTAATGACAAAATGGACGTCACAACTTTAGCCGCAAAAAAGCTAATAATTGGGAATAAGTACCAAAAAACAAGTTTTAATGTAATAGATGTCACATGATTCATTCCTTTCATAGGTAGCCAATGCTACTATACTTTATTTTTTTTACACTTATATTTCATTCTTCTTACAGATATGTACTATAATAGAGTCAAATCAACTCTTTGGTCTTTGAATGCTTAAATAGGAGGTCTAATTATGATTTCACACTTTAAAATCGATAATCGGCAATTAATATTGCAGGAAAAAAGAAATTCAGCAACTGTTTGGACGCATATTGAACAACCAACAGAAGAACAAATTCAAAAAATTTCCAAAGAATACCAATTACCAAAAGATTATTTAACAGCTATTTTAGATGATTCTGAAACTTCTCGTGAAGAAGGTCTTGAGCAAGCAGTCTTTCATAAAGCTATTTTGATTTTATTACAATTTCCTCATGAAGTGGTCGATGACAACGGCTATATTCAATTCAAAACTTATCCTTTGTCGTTAATTATTACGACCGATCAAAAAATTTTGACCGTTTCCAATCAGCCACCACTTTTTTTTGATTTTATTCATGAACAAACGCTACCGATTAATGATATGAGTACCGAGATGAATATTTTCTTACAAGTGCTTTGGCGATTAGTTATTTCATATAATGATGGCTTAAAAAAAATCAAACGACATCTAGAGCATCTAGAAAAACAAATACAAGTTTCCACCGAAAATAAACAACTCTATCAGTTGATGAATTTACAAAAAAGCTTAGTTTTATTTGAAGCCGCTGCTCAAGGTAATTACGATACCTTAATGATTTTATCCCAGACGTCGATTTTCACTCACAATCATGCCTACCGAAATAATTTACATGACGTCATCGTCGAAGTACGACAAGCAAGAACGTCGATTCACATTCAATTGCAGCTAACACAACACATGACCGATATTTTTTCCGCGGTGGTTTCGAACAACTTAAACAATGTGATGAAAATTTTGACCTCCCTAACCATTGTTTTAACGATTCCAACAATTATTGGTGGAATTTTCGGAATGAACGTCTCCTTGCCTTTTTCCGAGAGTAAATTTGCCTTTTTCTTTATTTCCATTATTACTTTATTACTATGCGGGATCGCTATTCGCTATTTAAAAAAGAATAATCTTTTATAAATAACTTGCGAGACACTTGAGTTATTACGCATTCAGTTGTAAACTAATCCTATCAATTAAATAAAGGATGAGTTCGATGAACGAAAAGAAACAAACTAGCACTTTTTCAAAAATCACTAAAGCTGTCGTTTGGGTAATGCTAATCATCATGATTGGAACTACTGTTTTAAGTGCCTTATCTGCTTTCAACTAATACGTAAATAAATAGAGCTACGACAGGTTTAAATCCTCTGTCGTAGCTCCTTATTTTTACCTAAAAAGAGATTCGGGTGAATTAAAACACTTGGTATTATTGTTTTTTTGTTGCTTGCTGCGCTAAGTCTAGCAGTTCTTTTGCATGCTCCAATGTAAGATGCGTAATTTCTTGACCCGCGAGCATTCGAGCAATTTCGTCAACTCGTTCAGTTGCACTCAGCTGAGTAATTTTTGTTTGTGTACGCTCATCGACGACTTCCTTACTAATAAAGTATTGATAGTCCGCTTGAGCTGCAACTTGAGGTAAATGGGTAATACATAATACTTGTGAGTTTTTAGCGATTTTAGCGATTTTTTCAGCAATCGCTTGAGCAACACGACCACTAACACCGGTATCAACCTCATCAAACACTATACTTGTCATTCCTTGTCCTTTTGAAAAAATCGTTTTTAAAGCCAATAAAATTCGTGATAATTCACCACCAGAAGCCACTTTAACTAATGGTTTTAAATCTTCTCCTAAATTACTACTCAAATAAAACGCCACTTGATCAATACCATTAATCCCTAATTCATAAGGTGCTTCTTTAAAACGAATATTGAAACGGGCATTTTCCATATAGAGGTCACTCAATTCTTGCATGATTTCTTTTTCTAAAGTTACCGCCATTAGACGGCGCTCAGAATGCAATTCATTAGCTAAGGTCCATAACCTTTCTTCTTTCATCGCCAACTCTTTACTTAAGACTTCTAAACGATTCTCTGAATGTCCCATTTGGTCCAATTCAGCGACAATCTCCGTATAATAGCTCAGAATTTGTGGAATCGATTCGCCATACTTACGTTTTAATTGACGAATCAACTCTAAGCGTGCTACCACGACTTCTAAACGCTCCTCATCTAATTCTAAAAAATCCAATTGCTTGGAGACTTCACTCGCGGCATCTTGCAACATATAATAAGCACTTTGTAAGTTCTCGCTAATTTTTTGATACTCAGCATCAAGTTGTTCAATTTCTTGAATTTCATTTAAAGCACGACCTACACCATCGACAATGCTACTTGATTCTTCCGATAAAATGGCATACGTTTGCCCTAAAGCGTCGACAATTTTTTGGAAATTTGTTAACTTGTCCCGTTCTTCAATTAAATATTCTTCTTCATTTTCTTGAAGCGCAGCTTGCTCAATTTCATCTGACTGAAAGTGAAGCATATCCATTCGTTGGGCGTATGATTGTTCGTTTTTTTGGATTTTTCGCAATTCACTCGCTGAGACTTGATAATCATTAAAAGCGAATTGATACATTTCAAGCTTTTGCTTAAACTCTTTTGTTCCAAAATTATCCATCAAACTTAAATGTTTTTCCGGTTGCAAGAGTTCCTGGTGCTCATTTTGCCCTTGAATATCAACGAGGTACATTCCAACACGCCTTAAATTAACCAATGTAACGATCCGACCATTTACGCGACAAATATTTTTACCCGAACGAGACATATCTCGTTGTAAAACTAGAAAACTTTCAGAAGTATCAATGCCTAACTCTTCCATTAACGAGGGGAACTCTGAATGGACAGGCCATTCAAATAACCCTTCTAACAAACATTTGTCTTCTCCATGGCGAATATAGTCACTCGAACCGCGCCCACCAGCAAGCAAGCCCATCGCATCAATAATAATCGATTTACCAGCACCCGTTTCACCGGTAAGAGCCGTCATCCCCTGTTGAAAGCGAATGTTTAAATATGGAATAATTGCAAAGTTTTTAATCGTCATTTCTAATAACAATGCTTTCACTCCTAACGCTGATACTTACGGAATATTTCCGAAAGTTCAACTGCTTTTTCTTCCGTCCAAGTAATCATTAAAACTTTTGCATCATCATTTAAACTAGCAAACAAATCTTTTTGATAGTATTTATCAACTAAATTACCGATTGCAGACGCATTACCTGGTAACGTACGTAACACGATATATTTTTCCATTTGATCAACTGAAATTAGACCGGTGCTCAATAGTTTTTTTAGTTTTTCAAGTACATCTTCTTTTGATTCATTTGGTAGACTGTAACGATAACCACCTTGACTCGAAGGTATCTTAATTAATTTCAATTCTTTAATATCACGTGAGATTGTCGCTTGTGTTACTTCAACACCTTGTGCGCTTAAGTACTCTACGAACTCTTCTTGCTTTTGAATTTCATATTCACTTAAAAAGCGTGTCAACAAACGTTGGCGTTCTTTTTTTTTCATCCCTTTGGCCTCCTTGTTAAAGTCTTACCTATCATAGCGTATTTTTGAGAATATTAAAAGAACGAACAAAAAAATAAGGGAGCGTCCAATGACTTTCCTTTTTCTCCACGATTCAAACATTAAATAAGGCCCTTCCGAAATGGTTCCGAAAGAAATTATATTTCTTAAAGAAATATAAGCAAGGGATTCAAAATGCTTTTGAACTACGGTATTCTAACGGAGTTACTGAGGGTATGAATAATAAAATTAAATTAATTAAACGCGTTTCCTATGGTTATCGCAACTTTTATCATTTAAGAGATCGAATCTGCATCATTCATGGCTTAATTTTCGCCCCCACTGAAGCTTGATATGAATAATCAACAAAACATTTGAAGATAGCACTAGCGACTCGAAGAAAAACACCTTGTGCCCGCTGCGTCAAAAGACGAAATGTGAATTACTCTAGGAGGTGTGAAAAAAGTCGTTTTGCTCTAAGCAACTGGAGGTAAATTTAAACAATCGGGGTTTTCGATTGATTAAATTTAGTGAAGTTGCCGTAAGAGCAGACTTTTTTCACCCGTTTAGTGCTTTAGCACTTAACCAGAGTTTGAAGCTTTCGAGCTGAGTTGTCACGCAGATCCTGATATTGTATCCGTAACTCACTACGTTCGAACAGCTCCAACAACCACAGGCTCTATTAGAGGTCATGAAATGAGCGAATAGTGACGAGTAATAAGCAAAGAATCGTTTGAAAATGTTTTGTACTTTCAAAAAGCTTATGGCTTATTACCGAGTCGCTGCTCATTTCATACCGTTTCGAAGCGGTCTCGCAGCTTTCGCCAACAAGGTGATTTTTCGTAGGGGAGCGGGAGGCTCCGCCCCTCTTTTCTAATGTCAAAAAAATCGATAGAAAAACAATTTTCTCTACCGATTCTGACGATTATTTTTACTCATTTTGGGTCCATCAACACTATTTGACGAACACCCCTTATTTTTTCATTCTTTATTTTTCATGAAATTTTTGATGTGCAGCTAAAACTGTCGCCTCGACATCCACACCTTCAGCTAATTCGCCTGCTTCAGTATTTTTTTCAAGATGTAACAAAAATTCAATGTTGCCTTCACCGCCAGTAATTGGTGAAAAGCTCAAGTTTCTGACGTTGTATTGTTCTTTTAAAGCAAAACGAATAATCTCTTCAATTACTGCTTCGTGTGTTTTTGCATCACGGACAATACCGTTTTTACCGACTGCTTCACGCCCTGCCTCAAATTGTGGTTTAATCAAAGCCATAACTTCCCCTTTTTCAACTAAAATTGAGTGTAATGGTGGAAGAATTAGTTTTAATGAAATAAAAGAAACATCGATTGTTGCCATTTGAGGTAATCCTTCATTGAAATCAGCTGGTTGACTGTAACGGAAATTGGTTTTCTCCATAACGACGACTCGCTCATCCTGACGCAACTTCCAAGCTAATTGATTGTGACCGACATCTAAAGCGTAACTGAGTTTACCACCATTTTGTAAAGCGACATCCGTAAAGCCACCTGTGGAAGAGCCAATATCTAAGACAATTTTATCTTTAAAATCTAACCCAAAAACATCAATCGCTTTGACTAATTTTAATCCGCCACGAGAAACATAGGGCAATTTTTGACCTTTGATTTCCAATTCTGTCTCAGCAGCAATTTTTTCTCCCGGTTTATCTAGACGTTCATGATGTTCAGCCTTATAGACTAATCCTGCCATGATTCCTCTTTTAGCCTGTTCGCGCGTATCAAACAACCCTTGTTGAACTGCCAAAACGTCGACTCTTTCTTTTTTCATTTATTTACACCTTTTTCTTCTATGCTAAACATTTCCAACAAATCCTCAAATAGCTCAATATGCAACTGTTCTTTTTGAAGGACTTGAATGACCGCACGACTTTGGGCCATTTCAAATGCCAAAGCCTCTTTTGCTCCTTCTAAACCGAGTAATCCCGGATACGTATTCTTTTCAGCCATTTCATCTTTTTGTGTCGCTTTGCCTAAGACAGAAGCATCACTGATGACATCTAAAATATCATCTCGTATTTGAAAAGCTAAACCTAGATGATTGGCTAATTTGGCTAAATCCTCAATCGTTTGTTGTGATTGATCCGCTAAAATCCCCCCAGCCAGAATAGCAAAACGAATGAGCTCGCCGGTTTTGCGACGATGAATCGCAATCAGTTCATCAACGGATAGTTTCTGACCTTCACCTAAAATATCAGCGACTTGTCCCGCTACCATCCCACTACTGCCAGAAGTTTCCGCTAATAATTGAATCAATAATAATTTTTTATCATTGGGTAATTGGCTTTGACTTAACAATTGAAAGGCCATCGTTAATAAACTATCGCCCGCCAAAATCGCTAAAGCTTCACCAAAAACTTTATGATTGGTTGGCTGACCTCTTCGTAAGTCATCGTCATCCATCGCCGGTAAATCGTCATGAATTAACGAATACGTATGAATCATCTCTAAAGCCGATGCTACCTGGATTGCACCAAAGTCGACCTTTTTTTGAAAAGAAGCCATCGTGACAAAAAGCAATAAAGGACGAATCCGTTTACCGCCTGCTCGAATCGAATAAATCATACTCTCTTTTAGCTGCTCTTCTTGCACATGCTCTTCGATATAACGCTGCATTTCAAGTTCAAGTTGTTCAATAAGCGGCTGTTTAAAGTGATTTAGGGTCGTACTCATAGGCTCTCCCCATCAAACACGACCAATTCATCGTCATCCGTCATCATTTTTGTTAATGTTTGCTCGGCATTTTTCAACGTATTCTCACATTGCTTACTTAGTGTCATTCCTCGTTGAAAAATAGTTAAGGCTTCTTCTAATGCCACTTCCCCTTTTTCTAAACGTTGAACAATTTCTTCTAATTCTTGTAATGATTCCTCAAATGTTGGTTTCGTCATCTTGTTTTCCCCTCACTTCAATTACTTTCATTTTCGCATAGCCATCGTGATAATTCACTGTTACTTGTTCATCGACTTGAAGTTGTTTAACTGACGCAATAAAACGTCCTTTTTCGTCAATCGTATAATTATACCCACGTCCCATTATATTCAGTGGGCTTAACAAATTCAAGGCCTGGACTTGTTGAGAAAACTGTTGGCTTTTCCCATCAAAATAAATGGCCATTTGCCGTTTTAAATTTTGCTTTAAATGGGAAAGTTGAACCGTTTCTTGTTTTACACGATGAATTGGCGCGACTTGTGCTAAGCGATGGGATAACAATTGACTTTGTTTTGATTTCTCATAAATGTCATTTTGCATTTGTTGCATCAATCGCTGTTTTAGCTGATCGACTTTTAACGCTTGACTTTCATAGAGACGTTCTGGCTGTTGGAATAAATACGAACGCATGATGCGCTGATGGCGTTCTTTTTTTCGTTCGATTTGATTTAAAATCGTTTGTTTTAAACGCGCTCTTTTCTCTTCGATTCGCATCAATTCTTCTGCCAATACCGGGACTGCCAATTCTGCTGCTGCCGTCGGTGTTGCTGCACGCATATCAGCAACATAATCCGCAATCGTCACGTCTGTTTCATGACCGACAGAAGAAATAATCGGCGTTTTAGCTGCAAAAATACTACGCGCAACGATTTCTTCGTTAAAAGGCCATAAATCTTCAATTGATCCACCACCACGCCCAATAATCATCGAATCAAAATCACCTGCAGTCTCGACTCGCTGAATATTACGGACAATATCTGGTGCCGCATTTTTCCCTTGAACAACGGTCGGATACAAAACAATTTGGGCAATTGGATAACGACGCTTAATCGTCGTCATAATATCACGAATCACCGCACCACTTGGACTCGTTAAAACGGCAATTTTCTTGGGATATTTCGGCAAGCTTTTTTTGGGCGCATGAAACAAGCCTTCTTCATTTAGTTTTTTCTTTAACTGTTCGAAGGCTTGATACAACGCGCCGACACCATCAGGCTCCATGTGTTCGACATAAATCTGATAGTTCCCACTGGCTTCAAAAAGGGATACCCGACCGACAACTAAAACTTTCATCCCTTCTTCAGGTTGAAAATTTAACTTGGCAAATGCCCCTTTAAACATGACTGCTGAAATTTTTGATTTTTCGTCTTTTAAATTAAAGTATTGATGACCCGGACGCATCCGAAAGTTTGAAATTTCACCTGTTAAAAAAACCTGCTGTAAATAAGGATCGACTTCAAATTTTCGTTTTAAATACATTGTCAATGCGCTAACCGTTAAATAATCCTGGGTCATTTTTTCACCTATCTTTCTGTACGTTTTGCTGCCTCAATCGTTTGTGCCATTAACATCGTAATCGTCATCGGTCCCACGCCTTTTGGTACTGGAGTAATGTAACTTGCTAAAGGCTCGACTTCATCGTACTTAACGTCTCCAATTAGTTTACCATTTTCATCACGGTTCATACCAACATCAATCACAACGGCGCCTTCTTTAACAAATTCTTTTGTGACAAAGTGGCCTCGACCAATCGCAACGACTAAAATATCTGCTTGTTTCGCAACACTTGATAAGTCTTTTGTACGCGAATGCGTCACTGTGACAGTTGCATTTTTTTCTAATAATAAATGGGCCATTGGTTTACCAACGATGTTACTACGGCCAATTACGACAGCATTTTTTCCTTCTAATTCAATTTTATATGCTTCAAACATCTTCATAATACCATATGGCGTACATGGAATCATTTCTGGTGCGCCCATAAATAATTTTCCTAAATTCATCGGATGGAAACCATCGACATCTTTTTTTGGATCAATGGCTAATAATACTTTTTCAGAATCAATATGTTCTGGTAATGGTAATTGGACTAAAATACCATGGAAATTCGGATCTTCATTGTATCGTTGAATTTCTGCTAGAAGCGTTTCTTCACTAATCGATTCATCATAAAGTGAAACTTCGGAATGCATCCCCAAACGAGTTGCTGCCAACTCTTTATTTTTCACATACGTTTGGCTCGCTGGATTTTCACCGACTAATAGTACGACTAACCCTGGTTTAATCCCTTGGTTTGCTAGTTGTTGTACTTCCAGTTTTAATTCTGCTTGAATCTTATCTGCTAATGCTTTTCCGTCAATCTTAATTCCCATTTTTTAATTGCCCCTTTGATTTTTATTCATTACCCGACCATTTTAACACATTTCAGGCATAAATATAAAGAAGCTAGCTTATTTGCTAGCTTCAATTTCATTATTAACATTCGATAAGATGCCATTCACGAACTTTCTTGACTGATCATCACTGAAAACCTTCGTTAATTCGATTGCTTCGTTCAAAACAACTTTATTTGGAACGTTATCAACATAAAGCATTTCGAATAATGCTAAACGTAAAATCGTGACATCCATTTTTGGTAGACGTTTTAATGTCCAACCTGAACGCAAATGGTTTTGGATAATTGTGTCCATTTCTTCTTTGTTTTCACAAACGCCTGTCACCAATAAATCGAGATATGTTGGGACAAAGTTTTCGTGTTCTTCGTCAATCAGCTCTTCATGCTCTAATTCAATTGCATGTAAAATCGCATCTTGTTTTGTCAATTCCTGATTAAAATCAAGGGGAAATAGCGCTTGAATCGCCATTTGTCTAATGTCACGTCTTGATAATTCTTTACTCATTGTCTGCCTCTTCATTTTCAAATAATTCTTGTAAATCTAACTGCTCTACTTTTTCAGGAACGAGGGCAATCACGTGAATATTCACTTCGTTTAACTCAATATCGGTCATAAACAATACTTGCTGTTTAACACGTTTTTGAATTTCCATTGCAACTTTAGGAACAGATACGCCATATTTAAAATAGACATATAAATCCACATCGATGCCATCTTCTTCGTTCATTGTTAAGGAAACTCCTTTACCATGAACTGAGCGGCCTAATAATTCCGTCACATTATTGGTAAACGTTGATTGCATACGATATACGCCTTCGACTTTCGAAGCAGCAATCCCAATAATCACTTCAATCACTTCTGGTGCAATGACAATCTCACCTAGCTCGTGATTTGATTCTAATACTAAGTTCGTCTCATTTACCATTTCGCATTCCTCCATCTCCTAGTTAGCATCATGTATCTGGCTACATAACTAGTTGTTACTCTTTATTATACAATAGCTAGCGCTAATATTATAGTCAAAACCGCTTGGATAAACGCATTTATTATAAAATTATTAGCTCTTTTGGTGAATGTGTTAAAACTTTATTACCTCTTTCCGTAATTAACAAGTCATCTTCAATACGAACGCCACCAATACCTGGTAAATAAATCCCAGGTTCATTCGTGATAACATTTCCTGGAACAAACGCTTTTTCTGATCTAAACGATACGTTTGGACCTTCATGCACTTCTAAGCCAATTCCGTGACCTGTTGAGTGACCAAAAGCTTCTCCATAGCCATGCGACGCAATATAATCACGAGCTACTGCATCCAATTCAATTCCAGTCATGCCAGGTTTCGCAACTTGATTCACTTTTAATTGCGCATCTAAGACGATTTGATGAATTTCTCTTAATTTTTCGCCTGGATCACCAATTGCAAATGTACGAGTCATATCTGAAACATAGCCTTCATAGTAACAACCAAAGTCTAAAGTAATCATATCGCCTTGCTCAATGATTTTAGGACTCGCCACACCATGCGGCATTGCTGAACGAACTCCACTAGCCACGATTGTATCAAAAGAAACACTCGTTGCACCCAGTGAACGCATGTAAAAGTCTAATTGATTCGCAACTTCAATTTCAGACATTCCCGGTTTAATTCGCTCGATGATATACGCAAAACCTTGGTCAGCAATCTCACAAGCTTTTTGAATTAAAACCAATTCTTGTTCATCTTTGACTTCACGTAATGTTTCAATCATCCCTGAAACTGGAACAAGACCACTATCGACTACAACGTCTTCTAGCCCGTCATATTCAGCAAAAGTCATATGATTTTCTTCAAATGCAAGCGTAGCAAGCTCTTCTCTTTGACAAATCGCTGCAACTTCAGCAAAAATCGAACCTTGATGTTTAATAATTTCGAAACCTTTAGCTTGTGCTGCGGCTTGCTCTGTATAACGAAAATCAGTGATAAAATAAGCTTTTGATAGCGTGATGACTGCAACGCCTGCACTACCGGTAAAGTTTGTTAAATATCTTAAGTTATATGGGCTTGTTACCAAAAAAGCCGCTAAATTTTCTTCTTTCATTGCTGCACGTAATTTTTCAACACGTAACATAAATTCATTCCCTCTTTCTTTTACTTATCCTAAATAACTCTTATTTTTTGCGACCGAAGAAAAAGGAAATCACTGCGACAAAAATCACAGCTCCCACGATGGATGGTAATAAATACATGCCACCAAGTGTTGGTCCTCCCCATGATGAAAAAAGTCGCTCGCCAATTGCGGAACCAATAATTCCGGCTAAAATATTAAAGAAACAACCACGTTTTTCACCAGTCACAATTCCCGCAATCATCCCAATAATTGCTCCAGCAACGATTGTCCATAACCAACCCATTTCATTTCCTCCTATCGGCTTCAATTTACTCTTATTAGTGTATCACAGACAGCAACATTTGTGCATTGATTCAAATAAATTTTCTGTCTTTTTCCAATCATTTGTTTTCATTTCGGTAGTGAGTTTTTATCCCCTCTCTTATAACTCAAGACACAATGCTTTTTGTGGAGATCCGTACAGTTCGATTTATCACGCGGACATCTAGCACAAACTATTTTCGCTTCACTCTGTTTATCTTTCAAAACAATCCCCATTACACTAGCAGCAATTCACGGATGCTTGCCACCATCTTTTCTTAAATCCAGCCATTCATTAGACTTTTATACTCCTAATATTGACAAAATCTCCATTATAAGTGCTTATAAAAAGGACTGTGACATCAGCCACAGTCCTTTAACTTATACGAACATTTTCTTGATAAACTTTTAGTTTTTAAGTTTTTTCTTCGTAAAGATTGAGGCAATTCCTCGTCGCACGACTTGGAAAAAACTCAGTGAGTGAACCATTCGATCTGGATCAACGTATTGACGAATCTCCCTTAGTACTTTCTTTGGCTCCTTTGAAGAAAAAGTATATGTCCCATTTTTCTTCGTTTGAATACCGTATCTTGGTATCCATTTACCTTTAAACATCACGGATGCCACGACATAGTCGACTTCTTCCCAAGGAATTTGGATAAATTTTCGAGAATCGCGATGATTATAAAATTCAAATCCACGATCACCAACCATAATTTTTCCATAATCCGTTAGGCCTAAAAAAGAAGTCCCATCAATCACTAAGGAAACTTTTGTATTTAACGATTCAACCATCGATTGTTCACTCCTTCAAAACTCTTTTAACTAGTATATCATGTAATTGATTCGTTGTTTTATAAAATACCTACAACATGACCTAGGATACCCACTACGAATAAACCTAAGATGATTACGATTGGTGACACTTTTTTCTTCAGTAACCACATACAGAATAAGGTTAATAATAGACCGGCTAATCCAGGGATTAATTGATCTAAGTTATTTTGCAAGGTTGTTACTTTGATATCGGACAAGGCTTTCCCAGAATTAATCTCAGTAAACAAATTCTGTAATCCTCGACCTGTCATTTCAACTTTGTCCCACTCAATATAGGCACCCTCAGAAAGCTGAATCTCCGAAACTTTCGGAACGAAGGAAATATTTACCCAACGTTGAACGAGGGCCGCAAGTACGAACATCCCGAGAATCGATGCTCCTTTGGTAACATCCTGTAATAACCCACCTGATAAGTCATCGGTAATCGCAGATCCTGCTTTGTAACCAAATTCTTGTGTATACCACATGAAGCCCCAACGAATAAGATTCCAAGCCACGAAGAAAATAATTGGACCTAAAATGTTTCCACCAAGTGCCAAAGAAGCACCTAAAGCACCTAACATTGGACGAACGGTGAACCAGAAAACCGGATCTCCGACACCAGCCAACGGACCCATCATCCCAACTTTAACCCCTTGAATTGCCACGTCATCAACGGGTGCGCCATTCGCACGCTCTTCTTCTAAAGCTAATGTTACTCCGATAATTGGTGAAGCGATGTAAGGATGCGTATTAAAGAATTCCAAGTGGCGTTGTAAGGCCGCTGAGCGATCCTCTTTACTTTTATATAATTTTTTAATTGCTGGAATCATTGAAAAGGCAAAACCACCATTTTGCATACGTTCGTAGTTCCAAGATCCTTGAATAAATGTAGAACGCCATGCAACAGCGAGCCGATCTTTTTTAGTTAACTGAATTTTCTCTTCCATTATTTGATTTCCTCCTTTTTCATTTTTAGTAGTCATTTAAGATATCGCCAAGAGGATCTCCAGTGGACGAACCGCCACCATTCGAAGAACCACCCATTTTTGAAAGGTTTAAGTATAATAAAGCTAAAGCAATACCTAACGCTCCAAGTGCAATTAATGTTAATTCAGAAATCGCTGCAATCACAAACCCTAAAGCAAAGAATGGCCAAACTTCTTTAGAAGCCATCATATTAATAACTAATGCGTAACCTACTGCTACGACCATTCCACCACCAATTGCCATTCCATCTGTTAACCAAGCTGGCATTGATTCTAAGGCTGCTTGTACAGTTTGAGCTGGAATAAATAGTAATGCACCGGCTGGAATCGCAATACGAACACCTTGCATACAAATGGCTAAAACTTGTAGAACTTCAATCTTACGGAAATTTCCTTCTGCAGCTGCTTTATCCATCATGTGGACAATTGGTACAGCCAACGTACGAACAACCATTGTTAGGAATAAGCCGGCTACCGCTAAAGGAATCGCAATCGCAATCGCTGCAGGAACTCCAGCTTCACCTTGACCACCTAAAACTAAAATAATTGCTGCCGCAACCGATGCTAAAGCTGCATCCGGTGCTACGGCTGCTCCAATATTTGCCCAACCAAGTGCGATCATTTGCAATGAACCACCTAAAATAATACCTATCTCTAAGTTTCCTGTCACAAGTCCAATTAAAGTACACGCTACTAATGGTTGATGGAATTGAAATTCATCTAAGATTCCTTCCATACCTGCCAAAAACGCAACGAATACAACTAAAATAATTTGAATAATATTTAAGTCAGACATAATATACCTCCTTGTTTTCTTATAATTATGCTAATTCTCGTTTTGCTTTTTTAATCAATTCATCCATATTATCTTTAGAATCATTCGGTACTTTACGTACATCAAACGATAAGCCTTTTTCTTTCAATTTCTCAAAAGCGGCAACTTCTTCATTGCCCATTGATAATACTTTACTTACTACAACTTTACCTGTTGAGTGCGCTAAAGAACCAACGTTGACTTCTTTAATCTTTACGCCACCTTCAACGGCACGTAAAACATCTTGCGGGTTTTCAAATAATAATAACGCTCTTGTTGCACCAAAACGTGGGTCTTTTGCAACTTCAATCATTTTATCGATTGGCACCACATTCGCTTTTACCCCTGGAGGTGCAGCTTGTTCAATTAACTTGCGGCGCATTTCATCCTTAGCAACATTATCAGATACAATAATAATTCGTGTAGGATTCGTTGCTTTTGTCCAAGCAGTCGCCACTTGTCCGTGTAATAAACGAGAATCAACACGCGCTAAAACAATGTCAATCTCACCATTTCCTAAAACCGTACCTTCTGGAATACCACCTCGATGTTCCACCGCTTCTAAAACAGCAGCTACAGGCGCTTCTGGTTCCAGTTCTTCTGGTTTTACTTTCACGCCTTCTTTAGCAGTTCCAATAATCGCTGCTGCCACATCGTGTGCTTTGTCCATTGAAAGACGAGCTGCATATGCTTCAATTAACATTGGTAAATTCATACCTGAGACAATTGCCCATTTTTCTTTGTTCATTTCAAATAAACTATTTGCCTGATTGAATGGTGTTCCACCCCATAAATCAACTAGAAATAGAATTTCTGATTGATCATCAAAGGATTCAATCGCTGCTTGCATTTTTGCTTTAATATCGTCTGGTCCTTCGCTTGGTTGCAATACACAAGCTGCAACGTTTGGCTGCTCTCCAAAAATCATTGCGCCTGATTGCATTAAACCATTGGCAAATTCTCCATGACTTGCGAGGATAATACCTACCATTATCTTACCTCCTAATTTTACTAATTTTTTTGCTTACTTGTATTTTTTTAATAGATCCATTAAAAAAATTTTTCGATCAGATGGTACTTTTCGCACTTCGAGCGTTATCCCTCGATGATTGAGATATCGAAAAGCCATCACATCTGCATCATTGACGGAAACAAAATTGGTTATCATTTTTTTCCCAGTCATAAAATGCATACCGCCTATGTTGATTGTCGAGATTTTCATCCCTCCTTGAATTAACACAACAACGTCCTGTGGATTCGTAAATAAAAGCATGATCTTTTCTTCTTTAAATAATGCGCTTTGATAAATAGATAATAATTTTCCAACAGTGACCACATTTGCCTTAACTCCCGGGGGAGCCGCTTCCTGCAACATAAACTTTCGAAGAGGATCCTTTGCTACTTCATCACTAACGACAATAATTCGATTCACACCTGTTTCTTTCGTCCAAGCCGTAGCGACTTGTCCATGAATCAATCGATCATCTATCCGTGCTAACTGAATATTCAATACCTCTCCTCCTCTGTTTAATACACTATCCTCCTTCCAAGAGTTCCTATAGTAATTAGAAGCAAGTTCCGTGCCAACTTTTATTGATACACTATTGTATTTAACCTCTTTTTCGAATAAAAAACTATACACTAAAACGTTAAATCATTTTTTAGTGTATAGTTTCTTATTTTTGACCATTATCTAGCATCATTAAGATATAATATTTTTCGATTATGGGTATCTTTAGACGAAAAGGTTCTTCAATTGATACCAGTGTATTGTCTAAAAAGCTCCGTTTCTCATGTTCTAAAAAGACGGACTCTTCTTCTTTTGATCCTTCCAATGGTTGGCCAAGTAAAATTCGTTCCATCATGCTGGCTAAATGCAAAACAAAATTGATTCGAACTTTTTCGTCTTTTTCAGACGTATACCATTCTTTACATAAGGTTTCAACTAATTCCCACAATGGATCCATCACTTTAGAAGGATTTAAAAAAGTCACAGCTTCTTCCAAATAGGTTAGACAGACTTTCCTTTGTTCCTGATAACCAATATTAGGCGCTTTTTCAACAAAATCCTCACCTAATAATAACTCCATCAACAATTCAGATAAATCAGAATCTAATAATTGTTCCAATGATAAATAAGGCACCCCTATTTTCGGATCTAAAATTCCTGTTATCGCAATCAATTGATAAGTCGATTGAATTTCAGGCAACCGCTGTTGGACATCAACGACCGACTCCGTGATGACCGCAACCGAATCAATTTGATTTTCAGTCAGTGTTTTTTCAATCATTTGTTTTAAGTGTTGAGCCGTCCCCTCACCGGAAGCACAAATCGCTAAAATCACTAAAGGTAATTCTTCTATAGAGCTCTCATTCACTTCTGGTTCGAGTGTTTCTTGGAGCGTACTATAACCTGTGAATTCTTTTAACGATTCAACTAAAGTATCAAGTGTCGTTCCCAACGTTTCGGCCTTTCTAGCCGCTTCTAAAACAATCGGTGTGGTGACCATATCTAACGTGCGTAAAGGAATCCCTGTTTCTATTTTTAGTTTTTCATTAAAATTCGCTAGCGATCCCATATCAACTAATAATAAAACACCGCTCCCTCTATTCGCTTGGCTAATCTTGGTTTTGATTTTTTCATAAGCGACTTTCGGAGACATATCTAAAGGCATATCAACTGCCAAAGGTTGTTGAATTCCAAGTAACTGACGAGCGACCGCAGCCATGCTTGAAGCGGTACTGTTACCGTGAGCCGCAACAACGATCCCGACCTCTCCTTCACTTGGGTTATAACGTAGTGAAATCAATAAGGCGGCTAAATAATACTTTTCATCTTCTGGAATCTCAATACCAAAAAAATTCGCAATCATTTGGTGAATTTCGTGGGCCAATTCAAATTCAACTGGATAGTCTGCTACCATCGCCCGAATATTATTATTAATCGCTCTTGTTTCACCGATAGCAAATTTCTTTAAAAAGGCACCAATATGCAAACTCATTCCATAAATGAAGTTTTGGCGATTTTCTGTTGGAATATACGATTCAACATGACGATAAATTAAATTGGTCACTTCGATGACTTTCTCATCAACAAACTCACTTAACTTATTGGAAGTCGAAAAAGAAAAGCCATGATCGCGATAAAATGATTGCAAATGAACATTAATATCCGTGGAAATAAAATGATTAATCGCCTCTTGGTCAATCCCATCTGATTTAAGTAACGCCGCTTTATCACCAATAATGTCATACAAATTATACGGCAGTTCATATTGGTCACGATAACGACTATTGATTTGCTGATTTGGATCAACAATCATCTTTTTAGGCAAATAATTCGATAAACCCATTGATAACTCTCTACGACTAGTTAAAGTATCTAACCCCGAACGTATGCCTTCTGGTAAATCATTAATCGACAAATCAATTTGTTCGCGATGCATATGATTTAAAAAGCCACGCGCACAAACAAGTTGAACGCTTGATTTTAATTGCCCAATATTTCCAAAAGTTACACTCCCAATTAACGCTTTAATCACATCTTCTGTTAATGAGATCCGACGTTGAATTCGGCTAGCTTCTTGCGCAACCATTAAATGAATAAAATCAATTTTTTCTTGTGGACTACGCTGTTCAAAAGAGGGCAACTGAATATGAATCGGAATTCGACGTAAAAAAGTATCTAATAATGTGGAACTCGGATTTTCAGTTGTCGCTCCAATAATCCGGACATTGGCATGGTGATTTTTACCAATTTCACCTAACCGATTATAGACGCCATGGTCCATAAAATAAAAAATCATTTCTTGACCTTCTGGTGGCAAGCGATGAATTTCATCTAAAAATAAAATCCCACCATCTGCTTGATCCATTAGTCCTTCTTTTTCATGCTCAGCCCCAGTAAAAGCCCCTTCAACGTAACCAAATAAATGACTCATTAAAAGTTGCGGATTATGAGCATAGTCCGCACAGTTAAAAACGACCAATTCTTTTTCTTCTTGAATGAATTGATTTTCTTGCGCATATTGAAACATCATATGAGCAAAATACGTTTTACCAGAGCCTGTTGGACCAGTAATTAAACAATTCAAGCCTTTAGGAGGATATAAAATAGCAGCTTTCGCCTGTTCCACTGCATTTTTTAAACTGTTATGACTTCCAATTAGGTCCTCAAAAATATCGCGTTGATCATTTACAACCGCAGGTAATTCTTGTGTCTCAACTTCTTCAGGTAGTAAAGTTTGCTCAATCGCCTCTTCAACAATCATTTCCTCAATAAAATATTCGACTGGTCGTCCGTTTGTTTTTGCTAATTTGCCTTCTCGAACAAGCGCATTTAGATCTTTACTCACATTCGAGCGTTGCAAGGATAAACTTTCTGAGATTTCTTTTGTTGTGAGAGAGCGACTGTTGTCAATTAGTAATTGTTCAACAACGTACGCATAGATTAATTTCTTTCTTGTACTCAATTAAACACTCCTCTCTGTGCATTCATCCAACATACTAGCTTACTATATTCTTAATTATAACGATAAATTTTAAATATTGCTATTTTAAACTCAATCACCAAAATAAGACCATTCATTTCACAGTTATTTTTCAAAACATAAAAAAACTCGAAATCCTATCATATCAAGGATTTCGAGCAGTAAATTCTTAAGCTTCTTGAGCTACTGGGTAAACTGATACTTGTTTTTTGTCGCGGCCTTTACGTTCAAAACGTACTACGCCATCAACTTTAGCAAATAATGTATCGTCTCCACCAATTCCTACGTTCGCGCCTGGGTAAATTTTCGTACCACGTTGGCGGTAAAGGATTGATCCTCCAGTAACAGTTTGACCGTCAGCACGTTTAGCGCCTAAACGTTTTGATTGTGAGTCACGACCGTTAGATGTAGAACCTCCACCTTTTTTTGTAGCGAAGAATTGTAAATTCATTTTCATCAACATGAGATGCACCTCCTATTGTTTCGTTAGTGTTTGTACTTCGATTGAATCGCTATGTTCTGATTGGACAGATTGGAGTCCAAGCAACAAATTTTCTAATAAAATTTGTGTAATATTTGTTTGTTCTTGAGTTAGTGAATGATGGCTTGGGATTTCAACATAAAGTTGTCCGCCTTCGCTTTCATTCGACTCAATCAATGGCTTCACTCCAGCTAAAGAATCAATACCATTGACAGCACTAATTGCTAAAGCAGAAACTGCAGCACAAACGATATCACTGCCATATTCTCCTGCATTCGCATGACCAGTTAATTCAAATGATTTGATTCTTCCTGAGTCATTGCGTTTAAATAATCCCTTAATCATAATAGCTTTTCCTTACTTTTCTTATTATGCATTGATTGCATCAATAATTACTTTTGTATACGGTTGACGGTGACCTTGTTTACGGTGAGAACCTTTTTTAGGTTTGTATTTGTAAGTTACAACTTTCTTTTGTTTACCGTGTTTTTCAACAGTTCCCTCAACAGTTGCACCTGCCAATGTTGGCGCACCTACTTTAGTTGTTTCTCCACCTACTAAAATAACTTCATCAAAAGTCACTTTTTCGCCTGCTTCTACGTTTAATTTCTCAACGTAAATTGCTTGACCTAATTCAACTTTGACTTGTTTACCACCAGTTTTGATAATTGCGTACATGCTCTGAAGCACCTCCTCATATTTAGACTTAGACTCGCCATCCTAAGTGACTTTCGTACTTAATACTTATTCTGTGCGGTTGTAGTTGTGGTGCTCACAATTACAACAATCCAATTCTAGCAAAAAGATGGGCCGACGTCAATCAAATTTTATTGAAATATCCATCTTTTTTTCATAACACGCTTTTTCATTGCCAGTAACTGGGAATATTTTGCTCATAAGCAGAAATTTTTTCTTCTTCTATTAAAGTTTCGCCGATCTCATCTAAACCATTCACTAGGCGATGTTTCCACATTTGGTCAATTTCAAATGAGAAGACGTGATCGTTTGCGCGGACCATTTGGTTGACTAAATCAATTTCAATCGCTTCGTTTGCAGAACACTCCGATAACACCTTAACTTCCTCTTTAGGCAAACGAATCGGTAACAACCCATTTTTCACCGCATTCATATAGAAGATATCACTGTAACTTTCTGCAATAATTGCACGAAAACCATAATCCATTAAGGACCAAGCTGCATGTTCACGAGAAGAACCCGAACCAAAGTTATCGCCTGTGACTAAGATTGTGGCTTCTGCATACTGTGGTTCATTTAAAACAAACTCGGGATTCGGGCTACGATCGCGTAAGTAACGCCAATCATCAAATAAAAATTCACCAAATCCGGTTTTCTCAATTCTTTTTAAATATGTTTTAGGAATAATTTGATCGGTATCAATATTATCATTCATAAACGGTACGGATTTTCCTTGGTATACAGTAAAAGCTTCCATATTATATCCCCTCCTTGACAAGTTCACGGACATCCATAAATTTCCCATGAATCGCAGCCGTTGCCGCCATCGCTGGAGAGCATAAATGCGTGCGTGAATTCTTCCCTTGACGACCGACAAAATTACGATTCGAAGTTGACGCGCAATGAATAAATTCAGGAACTTTATCGGGATTCATTCCCAGACACATCGAGCAGCCTGGCTCACGCCATTCAAAACCGGCTTCTTTAAAAATTTGGTCTAAGCCAATTTTTTCGGCTGCGTGACGCACCGGTCGAGAACCCGGCACCACAATTGCCGTTACACCTTCTTTGACTTTCTGTCCTTTAACAAAACGTGCAGCTTCCTCTAAGTCAGACAAGCGTCCGTTCGTACAGGAACCTATAAAGACATATTCAATCGGAATATCAGAAGCTTGCTGTCCAGGTGTTAAATCCATATATTCATACGCTTGTTGATCATTATGATCTTGAATTTCGGGAAAAGGCATTTCGATTGAAACACCCATCTCAGGATTCGTTCCCCAAGTAATATATGGTGCTAAAGTATTCGCATCAAGCGTAAGTACTTTATCAAAGTCTGCTTCTGAATCGGTATAAAGCGTCTGCCAGTCAGCAATTGCCGCCTCAAACTGCTCGGGTGCGTATTCGCGACCTTTAATAAACTCAAACGTTTTTTCATCTGGCGCCATCATCCCAATTTTTGCGCCACCTTCAATCGACATGTTACAAATCGTCATGCGTTCTTCCATCGTTAAGCTTTGAATGGTATCCCCAAAAAATTCAACCGCGTACCCGACTCCGAAATCCACACCGTAAGTTGCAATTAAGGCCAAAATAATATCTTTGGCATAAACGCCAGGTTTTAATGCGCCAGTCACCTTAACGCCCATTTTTTTGGGTTTCTTTTGCCAAAGGGTTTGTGTCGCAAAAACGTGTTCTACTTCACTCGTTCCAATTCCAAAAGCAATCGCACCAAAGGCCCCGTGTGTTGCGGTATGCGAATCCCCACAAACAATCGTTTTTCCTGGTTGCGTTAAGCCAACCTCAGGTCCTACCATATGAACAATTCCTTGACGATCGGAACCATTATCACAAAGCGTAATATTGAATTCTTCACAGTTTGCCCGTAGTGTATCCATTTGTTTTTTTGAAACCAAATCCGTAATTGTAAAAATATCTTTCGTTGGCACGTTATGATCCATCGTCGCAAAAGTTTTATCTGGTCGACGAACTTTACGACCGGCTTCTCGTAAGCCTTCAAATGCTTGGGGCGAAGTAACCTCATGAATCATTTGCAAATCAATATAAATTAGTTGAACATCTTCCCCATGACCTGATACAACATGACGTTCCCAGACTTTATCAAACAATGTTTTCCCCATAATTACTCGCTCCTCACTTGATTCGTTTAATCACTTCTTGCGTAAAAGTACTTGTAGACGTCGTTCCACCTAAATCGCTCGTCAAAATTCCAGCTTCCATTGTATCAAAACAGGCTTTTTCAATTTTTTCTGCCATCGCTTCTAATCCGAAAGATTGACGTAACATCAAACTTGCTGACAAAATCATCGAAACAGGGTTCGCAATGTCTTGACCAGCAATATCGGGCGCCGAACCATGAATCGGTTCATAAAGCGCAATCCCACTTTCGCCATAACTCGCACTTGGTAAGACTCCTAATGTTCCAGGGAGAACGGATGCCTCATCGCTCAACACATCCCCGAACAAATTTTCTGTGACAATCACATCAAATTCTCTTGGATTTTGAATGATTTTCATCGCTGCAGAATCGACGTATTGATGCGTCAGCGTACAATCTGGAAATTCCAAAGCGATTTCTTCAGCAATTTTGCGCCACAGTTTACTTGAGGCTAAAACATTCGCTTTATCGACAGACATTACTTGTTTTTTACGTCCTTGAGCAATTGAAAAAGCTTGCCGAACAATTCGTCTGATTTCTGTTTCATTGTAATAACACGTGTCATAGGCTTCATTTTCACCTAAAAAACGAGGTTCACCGAAATAAATACCACTCGTCAACTCTCGTACAACCACAAAATCGGTTCCTCTTACGATTGACTCTTTAATCGGCGAGCGCTCAAGCAAAACTTCCGGTACTTGAATCGGACGAATATTGGCAAATAACTTTAAAGCCTTGCGTAAAGCCAGCAACCCCTGCTCTGGCGTTTTAGCTGCCTGATCCCACTTAGGGCCACCAATCGCACCTAATAAAATCGCATCCGCTGTCTGACAAGCAGCTAAAGTTTCTTCTGGTAAAGGGTCATTTTTTTGATCGATTCCTGCTCCACCAAAAGCATGTTCTTCAAAGGAAAACGTTAGGTCACTTGATTTGGTGACTTCTTTTAATACAGCAATACTACTTGCCATAATTTCTGGTCCAATACCATCACCCGCTAAAACAACAATTTTTTTCTCCAATTAACTAACCCCCTGCGCTTTCATTTGACTACTTGCTTGAATATAAGCTTTGGCTGATGCCTGTAAAACATCAAAGTCAATCCCAACACCATTCGTTTTACGTTGGCCTTTCGTATCTTCTAAAGTGACATAGACTTCGGCTTGTGCATCTTCACCGCTCGTCATCGCACTAATTTCATAACTCGTTAAAATTGGGCTTTGTTCGAAGATTTGATCAATCGCATTGTAAATCGCTTGAATACTCCCCGCACCAGTTTCTGAAGCCGTTAGCGTTTCTTGAGTTTGATTTTGGATTGAAACAATCGCTCCTTGCATGCCATTTGAAACAAATTGCAACTGTAAAGCTTCTAAGCGATGTTCTTCATTTTCTTGATGAATATCATCAATTACCAACGCCATTAAATCAATATCATTGACTTGTTTTTTCTTATCTGCCAATTTTTTAAAACTCTTAAATAATTGATCCAATCGCTCTTTTTCAAACTGATAACCTAAACTATCCATCTTAGTTGCAAAAGCATGACGCCCTGAAAGTTTACCTAAAGGCAATGAATTCGTCTGCACACCGACTAATTGCGGCGTGATGATTTCATAAGTTTCTGGATTTTTTAAAACACCATCTTGATGAATCCCAGATTCATGAGCATAAGCATTGCCGCCAATCACCGCTTTATTTTTTGGAACATGAATTCCTGATAAACGTGAAACCAAATCACTCGTCCGTTTCGTCTCATTTAAAACAATATTTGACGTCGCCTGATAAAAATCATTACGAATCTGCAAAGCGACGGCGACTTCTTCAAGCGCAGTGTTCCCGGCACGTTCACCAATTCCATTAACCGCTCCCTCCACACGATTCGCACCGTTTTCGATTGCAGCTAAAGCATTGGCTGTCGCCATACCTAAATCATCATGACAATGCGATGAAAAAGTAATTTCTGTTTCACTTTTAATATTTTTAATTAAATAGGCAAAAATTCCACCATACTCGGTCGGATTCGAGTAACCAACTGTATCCGGCACATTAATAATCGTTGCTCCTGCGTCAACCGCCGTTTGGACCGCTTCCAGTAAAAAATCACGTTGTGTTCGAGTCGCATCTTCCGGTGAGAATTGAACTTTTTCAAACCGATTGCGTGCGTAGCTGACATGTTCCTTAATAGAAGCAATGACTTGTTCACGACTCATTTTTAACTTGTCGCGCATATGAATATCACTCGTCGCCAAGAAAACGTGAATTTGTGGATCAACCGCCTCTTTTAGCGCTTCATACGTTCGATCGATATCCCCTTTTTGGCAACGGGCTAACCCAACCGTCGTTGCGGATGTTAAAACACGTGCAATTTCTTGTACTGCTTCAAAATCGCCAGGGGACGCAATCGGGAAACCAGCCTCAATTGCATCCACGCCCCACTTTTCCAATTGCAATGCGATTTGAACCTTCTCACGTGTGTTAAAATTAACCCCCGGTGTTTGCTCACCGTCTCGTAACGTCGTATCAAAAAATTGAATTTTACGCATGCTTTTTCGCTCCTTTTAAGTACCTCATTTAGTAAATTAGTATAAAAAAAGCATTCCATAAAGAATTTTTCTTTATGCAATGCGAACAGAACTCTTCTTTTAACCAGAAAAAAGAGTCCTCTATGATAATAATAATAAAAATGAATTTTCGACTTGTACGTGAACGCTAACCTTTTCTTTTCTCATTTTCATCACCTAACCAAAGTTTTCTTAAGTAAGAAGATACCGAATTAAACCAAGGAAGTCAACACTTTTGTTTAAATTTTCTGAATATTCAATACTTATCATCTGTTTTTAATAATTAATCAAAATTTTCATCATTTCACAAAAAAAGTACTTGGAGCCATAACTGGCTACAAATACTTTCTCATTATTCTTTTACTCTATACTTCACTACGAGATTTTTAAATCCGATAATTACAAATATCAGTAATCCACTAAAAATTAATAAAAAACCAATCGGTAACAGAAAAAAGTTTTCATGTAAAAACCCTTGAGCATCGATATATTCAACCGACAGACTTTTAATTACAAGACAACCAATTCCCATAAGTAATAATAGTGCGCCAATACTTATTGAAATCAGGTTCATTTTTGCTCGTCGTGTCTCACTACCATCATGAATGAGCTTTTCTGCCATATTTGTCATTTCGTTTCCTCCTAAAATTAATTCGTCTAAAGAAAGATTGAAGAGCTTAGAAATCGTCACGACCATTTCTAAGTCAGGTAAATTTTTATTATTTTCCCAATTTGAAATCGCCTGACGTGAAACATTTAACTCTTGGGCTAATTGCTCTTGAGTTAACCCTCGCTCTTTACGCAATGTTTTTAGTTGTTCATTGAAATCCATTCCTTCTCTCCTCCCTGACAAAATCGATTTTAGTTTGAGCGACCTAAAAGAACAAGCAAGCTTCTCTTACCATAGGATTTTATTCGTCGCAAGCATGCCTTGCATCACTATAATATCAAGCTTTCTGTCAACGAATACACAAATATTATCAAATTAATTATAGCGACTTCACTTAAAAAATGCATTAAAAAAAGCCAAGATACAATAACTGTAACTTAGCTTTTCCTTAATTAATTTCGTTCTTTTTGCAAGATCTGGCTAAAATGAGTAAAACTTTGTTGATAGCTAATTTCTTTTAGTGAATCAATCGGAACAACTGCTAAAGCCGTTTGATTAAAACTAGCTAACGATTCTGCAACTAGCGCGACCGCACCAAAAGCGGGCTCTGTATAATCACTTTGGACACATTCAGCACCAAAAATCGCCGCTGCCTCTTCCGCCATACCAGCTATACTAAAGAAACCACCGGATAGCGCAATGCTCACTTTTTCTTGCAGAGCAAAATCATTATAGATAACTTTTAAGTTGAATAAAATTCCTTCACAAATTGCTCGAATAAAATCTTGGCGGTTATGGCCAAGGGTTACGCCATTAAAAACACCATGGACAGACTCATCCCAAAGCGGTGCTCGTTCACCATTGATGTACGGTAAAAAGACAAGGCCTTTTGCACCAATCGGACTGTTCATGAGACAATTTGGTATTTCTTCAAAAATTCTTGCCGGTTGTTCATAAAACAATTCATTTGCCCATTCGAGTGTTCGACCACCATTATTCGATGCCCCACCAATTACCCATTGATTTTCTGCCAAATAATAACAAAACGTCCTTTGGGTTTGCGAGATTTTCCTCTCAGAAGAAATCGTACGAAGCGCTCCACTTGTTCCGACCGTCAAACTAATCTTCCGACTTGTTCCAACTAAACTCGCATAGCTCGCTAAGGTCCCATCACTGGCACCTACATATAGCTGGATTTTTGTTGGTATGTTCAATTTCTTAAGAATCTCTTGGCTAATTAAAAAAGCTGTATTTGTATCGACTGCTCGTGGCAACTGGCTTTTTCTCACTTTTAAGAAGGATAAAATTTCTTGGTCCCATTCAAACGTTAATGTATTGAACAAGCCTGTTGCTGAAGCAATAGAATAATCCACCACATATTCCCCTGTAAAAAAGTTCAACAAAAAGGATTTTAAATCGATCCATTGATCGACCGCTTCAAAAAATTCAGGTTCGCATGCTTTAAAATAAAGAAGCTTAGCAAACGGGGACATCGCATGAATCGGAGTCCCTGTCACTTCATAAAAATGCTTAGCTCGGCTTGGATGCAATACTTTAAACTCGGCAATCGTTGCTTGCGCTCGTTTATCCGACCACAAATACATTTCCCCAACTTCACCATTGATAATTGGAATTAGACTATGCATTGCCGTACTAAAGACGATTTCATCAATCAAATAGTCATTTGCAATTGCTTGAATTCCTTTCAATACTAACGCTAGAATGACTTGTGGATCTTGGGTACTATATTCATGACTCGATTCTTTCATTGGTACCAGATACTTCTTTGAACACAAAATCAAATAATCCTCTTTTGAAAATAAATTGAATTTAATCGCGGTTGTTCCAATATCAATTCCCAGAATCGACGACATGAATTACTCTCCTTTTTTGGTCATTGCATGCCCACCGAATTGGTTTCTTAGCGATGCAATCACTTTTTCACCATATTTTTCTTCATCTTTACTTGAATATCTTGTTAATAATGATTGGGTAATAACCGGTGCAGATAATTCCAAACGTAAAATTTCTTCCACCGTCCATTTTCCTTCACCAGAAGAAGCAACGACACCTTCAATATCTGTTAATTTTGCATCTTCAGAAAGTAAGTTTTCAGTCAATTCCATTAACCAACTGCGAATAACTGAACCATTATTGAAAACTTTAGCAACACGTTCTAAATCATAATCGTACTCTGAATGATGTAAAATGTTAAATCCTTCACCTATTGCTTGCATCATACCATATTCAATCCCGTTATGGATCATTTTTAAATAATGGCCACTTCCTGCTTCTCCGCAGAATAAATAGCCATTTTCCACACATAGACTGGCAAAAATCGGTTCAATTGTTTGGAATATCGCTCTTTCGCCACCAATCATCATACAAGCACCGTTTCGAGCACCTGAGACCCCACCTGAAGTCCCAACATCAAAGAAAGTAATCCCTTTAGCCGCAAATTTCTCATTATTTTTTTTACTATCTGTATATTTTGAATTTCCACCGTCGATTAAAATATCGCCTGGATTTAGTAATTCTAGACATTCGTTCATTACAGTATTTGTAATATCACCTGCTGGTAACATCAACCACACAATTTTTTGTTCTTCTTTGTCAGAAGTTCTCGCTAATAATTCTGAAACAGAATGAAAAAAGATACCACCTTTTTCTTCCAAGCTTGATGCTAAGTCCTCATTCTTATCAAAAGCTTTGACTGAGTGACCACCTTCTAACAAGTTTGCTGCGATGTTGAAGCCCATTTTACCTAATCCAACTAGATGAATTTCCACGATATATCCCCCTCGGTTTCTCTTAACGCCCTTTTACCATTTGTTATTTTTAAAAACATACTGGCGCTGACCGTTCTAAATCTAGCATAGTGTTTTTTAAGCGTCAAGATAACTTTAGGTGATATTTTTCAATTCTAATTTAAAGAAAAAACCGCGTCATTTTAGGTTTTTTCGACCTTTTTAATAATCTTAACTTTATTATTTTTTGCGTAATCAAACAAAGTCATATACCATAATCGTTTGACCTTTTTAAGTAAAAATTACATAAAATTAATTATCTTACTTTTTATTTTAAAGTATTTTTTACTCAATATTTGATTTGCTTTTATTATTAATGAAAACTAAATGAGAAAAAAATGAAATAATTTCTGTATTACACTTTTATTTTTCTGAAAACAATAAAAATGCACAGATAAAGCTCGTGCGTTTTTAGCGATTCCGTTTTATTTAACTTAAACAAATCATATCCTATTCCTTCTCTGCTGTTTCTGATTCAAGATTACTCGTTCACCAGACAACCAAGATTTGTTCGATACTTTATGCTACACTTTTATAAATAATAACTTTTTTTACTTAGTTTGTTCACTTTTTTACTTCTCACTCGTTATCTTAATGAAAGGAGGACTTCCCTTGAAACTTCGCTACGATGAATCTTACTTATTGACTATCTCTAAACGTCTGATTGGCTATTTAATCAAACGCGGCGCCACACGAAGTGATGCACAAGATATCACACAAGACACTTTGATTAAAATCTTAGAAATTGAAGACGTGATTGAGCCCGATGCATTGCAGCCATGGATGTTTCGCATTGGTTTTAATAAATACCTCGACTTGTATCGCACAACGAAAAGACGCGAGCAAATTCTCGAAGCTTTCGCTCCCACACTTTTAGCGAACAGCTCAGTCGAAAAATATGAGGATTTTTATCAAGCTTGGGGAAAACTCTCTTTCGATCAATGCATTTTATTATTAATGAAATACGATGAAAATTTATCTCTAGCCGAAATGGGCTTTCGCTTAAATCGCCCAGTTGCTAGTTTAAAGACTGAACTTTATCGCGCAAGAAAAGCATTAAAAATAGAAATGGAAAAAGGTGAATAAAATGGATAATAATCAAAACGATCAAGACCTACTCAAACTAATCAAAAAATCAAAAAGAAAGAAACGAATACAAACTATTTTTTCTCCGTTGGTTTTGATCCTACTAACTCTGACTATCAGCAGTACATTATTGTTAAACTACTTTAATATCGGCCCTTTTTCCGATAATAAAATTGCTGGCTTACCAGATAATCATCTAAGATGGAATCAAACCAATTCGGCATTTAATAATCTCATATTTAATTTGTCTAGTTCCTATGATTTTAACTATTATGGAAAGCACGTCGAACTGTGGTTTGAACATTATCAAGATGGAAAGAAAGTCAGCAGCAAACAAATCGGTCCAATTGCCTCTTATGACTCAGAGTCAAAAAAAAGTGAGATTCGTGGTTCTTTAGCTTACGGTATGGGAAATAAAACCGAAGAAGAATTTATCCTTTCCTATCATTTAGAGGTTAATGGCGCTTCTGGGACTAACCAAATCAATCTCAAAGACTACGGAATTAAGAATACAGATTTACTCTCATACACATACGGCATTTATGAAATGACTAATTCACAGACCTTTTTTTCAGAAAATACTTATAGCATCGAACCCAATACGACCTATGATATTCTTGTTATAAGAAATGATGGGATAAGTTACATGTCCACTAATCGAGAACAACAAATGAAAAATGTCCCAAATGGATTCGTTCTCTATCTGATATTTAAATAGTTTCTAGTATAAAACTTCTTAGACAATACGTAAAAAAACGATCTAAAAGGAAAGCCTAAACAATCCGATATCAGATTCAAACTTATTTTTTCCTCTATTAGATTATCAACTAATCAAGATGTTTTTTGATATTCACTGTTATCAATTATTTATTATTAAAAAAATGGCACAAATAAATTAAAAACCCTTTGAAAAATTAATTTCAAAGGGTTTAATGACGTACCAGGAGGGATTCGAACCCCCGACCGTTCGCTTAGAAGGCGAATGCTCTATCCGGCTGAGCTACTGGTACAATAGTAATTTTCGTTAGCAAATAAATTACCAACGAAAATCAGTTTATCATAGATTATGCCCTAACGCAACAAGATTTTCACTTTGTTATTTTATTATCTTTGGGTAATTCTTCTTTTTGAAAAAATCCCCAGTTCTTTAGTCTTCTTCGACAATAATCACTTCATCAGCTTCTTTAGTAATCAAAGCAACGCCATCACCTAATGGAACCAAACTTGTTGTTAAATCTGGATGGGTATTAATCACTTTTAAGAAACGCTTGAGTTTACGATGAATTGTTCTTTGGCTGCGAGGAATTTCTTCAATCGGATCGAGGACTGTTCCTGCTTGGAAAATATCGTCAACCATTAACACGCCACCTTTTTTCAAGAGACGCAGACACTCCGGTAAAAATTCGATGTACTTGGATTTTGCACTGTCCATAAAAATAAAATCATATGGACCTGTTAATGTGGGAAAAATATCTGCTGCTTGACCTTCTAATAAAGTAATTTGCTCTTCATTGCCTAAACGTTTATACGTTTCTTTCGCATGACGAATCATCACATCAAAACGGTCAATCGTTGTAACGTGCGCATCATCTCCTGCATATTGTGCCATTAGACTTGATGAAAAACCAATTGCTGTGCCAATTTCTAAGATCTTTTTCGGTTTGATTTGTCCTAATAAAAATTGCATAAAAACAACGGTTTCATGTGGGATAATTGGCACGCCACGCTCATTTGCTTCTTTTTGAATTTGTCCTAGTTCTCCTGGGACTTGCTTTTGTTCTTCCCGTAAATAAGCCACTAATTCTGGTTTTACAACGGGACGATGCATCATTTCATTTCGCATCTAGATTCCTCCAGTTCTTTCTCACTGTTTGTTATTATACGAAGTTCCGGCTTTTCTTGCAATCTAAAAAAACTTTACTTGCTTTTTTCTGAAATTCTGATTAGTATAAGGGTAGCATTTGGAATAGTAATGAAAGATATGTTCAAGAGAGTCCCTCCTTGGCTGTAAGAAGGACACCACTATTTTTTTATGAACCTACCAAAGAGAATGATTGTGAAAACAATCGGGTTAAAGCCCTTAAACTTTATTCAAGTGGAGTTAGAAATAGTCTGACTCAATCAAGGTGGTACCGCGAAATTCAAGTATTTCGTCCTTTTAATAAGAAGGATGGAGTGCTTTTTTTATTTTATTAAGGAGGATTCAATCAATGGTTGAACAAAAAAACGATTTTACCGAATGGTACTTACAAACCGTTCAAAAAGCTGAATTAATGTCTTATTCCCCTGTCCGTGGCTCGATTATTTTCCGTCCCGATGGTTTTGAATTGTGGGAACATATCCAAGAAGAATTCAATAAATTTTTACGTAGCGAAGGGATTCGTAATGCCTACTTCCCAATGTTAATTCCAAAAAGCTTCTTCATGAAAGAAGCCGATCACATCGAAGGTTTCGCCCCTGAATTACCATGGGTAACGGAAGTTGGAGATGAAAAATTAGAAGAACCGTTGGCATTACGCCCAACTTCAGAAACAATGATTGGTTCTGCTTTTTCTGATTGGATTAACTCTTACCGTGATTTACCATACGAAATTAATCAATGGGCTAACGTATTCCGTTGGGAGAAAAAAACATTACCGTTCTTACGTACGTCTGAATTTTTATGGCAAGAAGGACATACAGCTCACGTAGATGAAGAAGACGCTCGTCAACGTACATTGAATATTTTAGATGAATACGCTCGTCTATGTGAAGAATTCTTAGCCATTCCTGTTTACAAAGGTCAAAAAACACCTTCTGAGCGCTTTGCTGGAGCGGTTGATACGTATTCAATCGAAGCGATGATGCAAGATGGAAAAGCGGTTCAAGCCGGTACTTCTCATTACATGGGAACAAAATTTGCTGAAGCGTTTGATATTACTTACTTAAATAAAGAAAACAAACACGTCCATGCCCATACGACTTCTTGGGGTGTTTCAACTCGTTTACTTGGTTCATTAATTATGACGCATGGTGACGAAAACGGACTTGTCCTACCTCCAACCGTTGCTGCGCATCAAGTAGTCTTAATGCCTGTTGGTCCTTGGAAGAAAAATCCAGCCATCATGGAAAAATTAGACGAAATTTATGCTGAATTGAAAAAATTAGGGATTCGAGTACGCCTAGATGATTCTGATAATTCACCAGGTTACAAATTTAACGAGTGGGAATTAAAAGGGGCATGTATTCGTATCGAATGCGGCCCACGCGATTTAGAAAATGGTCACGTGATGTTAAAAGTTCGTGATTTAGCGGATAAAGAAAAAGTTGCCTTTGATGATTTAATCGCAACGATTCAAACACAACTCGCAGAAATGACTCCTCGTCTACTTGCTTCTGCCAAAGCACGTAATAAAGAAAACGAGCACTTCCACATCAACACACTTGATGAATTAAAAGCACATATCGAAGAGTGTAAAAAAGCAGATAAACCAACAGGATTTGTTCTAATCGGTTGGGATGGAACAGACGAAACCGAAGCTAAAATTAAAGAAGAAACAGGCTTCACAACTCGTAATATTCCATTTGAAGTCCCAATGGAAAAAGCAACCGACTTAATTACAGGCGAACCCGCAAAACATACCCTATGGATCGCCCGCGCCTATTAATCAAGGTGATTTTAGTGGCGTCTAGGAACGAATGATAAGAATAATCTCCAAGAAAATGACTCTTTCATTTTTAGTGGAAGTTAGCTTATCACCGAGTGACAGCTCTAGAAATCCCGTCTAACCAATGTGATATATGAAGCGTTTAGGGACGAGTCGCTGCTTCTTAGATCCCGTTATATCAAGGTTATTTTAATGACGTGATCAATGCCTTAAAAAAATCTCAAAGAGCCATGACTTTTGTCATAACCCTTTGAGATTTTTTATTTAGGTAAAACTATTTTACGATACAACACGACAGTCACAAAATAGTAAGCTAAGTACAAGATTGCAAATACGGCAAAAGGAATCATGATGTACGCGTAAGGCTCTGGAATGAGTAATTCAAACATCTTTAAGCCAAACAAGACATGAATCGTACCTAGTATCCCTGGAACTAAAAAGATTACAAAAATTTCTTGTGCGATTGAACGCGTTAAATCTTTTTTCTGAACCCCTATTTTATGAAGCATTTTATAGCGAGCAACATCTTGATAAGCTCCTGATAATACTTTAAACATTAAACAACTTGCAAGCATCGCTAAAAAGGCAATTCCTAGTAACATCCCCATAAAGACAAAACCACTAACAAATTGGTCAATCATCAAATAAGAACTCACCTTCGATCCAATCGTGCCTGGATCGGCAACTTGACCATTTTCAATTTGATCGATTTTTTCCAAAGTATCGATTGATTCTGTAAAGTTTTCTAATTGATACGTGTAAATTTCCTGTTTTTTCGCATCAATTTGATCAAATGTTGCTTGATCGACAATGAAATAATGAGGATTCTCTTGATAGCTAACATACGGATTTTCCAACCGTTGAAAAGCCATCATTATTTGGAAATTTAATTGACTATCTTCCTCAAATGAAAAGTGATCGCCCGCTTTTAATTTATCATAAGGCTTCAATTTTCCTTCAAAACCAAAACCTTCTTGAATCATAATTGGGGATTCTTGTAATTCACTTTCAACAAAATACTTTTGATTGTCGACTTGTTTCATCTGATAAATTTGTTGTTGCTTAATCGTTAACTTATCGACTTCCTTCAGTGACTCGGCTTTGGGATTATGAAGCAACACATCATAAGGAAATTGTTTTAACAATGCCTCTTTATAACTATTAAAGCCATTCCCGACACTAATTGCACCTAAAGAAAGAGCAAATAGCATTGCTACCATTCCTAGTACACGACTTAAAGCACTTGCTTTAAAACTCAATTGAGACAAAGTAAACATTCTTAAATTTTTATTTGAAAAGCTTTTTTGGTTTTTTAGGCGATTGACAACAAAAGGTAATAAGGCTTTAAAAAAGAAAAACGTACCAAAGGTGATGGTAAATAAGGCAATCACCAGACCTTTAAAGCCAATGGTTTCTAAATGCCATAAAGAGTAATAGCCGATTCCTAAAAGTACTAATGAAAAAAGTGTTAAAAAGAAAGTAAAATGCGGTTTCTTTTGAGACCTTTCACCGACTTCATTTTCTTTTAAAAGTACTAACAAAGGTGTTCTCGTAAACTTCATCCCATTAAAGATAGCAGCTAATAAAAATAAAATAGCAAAAAAGATAACAGTCACAAGAATTGCCAATGGTGAGAAAGCTTGGTATGAGTTACTTGTTAAGCCCATTTTAGACATTAAAGAACCCGTTGCAACTTGTCCGAAAAGCATTCCACCGATGATTCCTAAAAGGACCGATAGACTTCCTAAACTAAAAAGTTCAATCGTCATCATTTGGCGAATTTTATTTTTTTTAGCGCCCAACATCAAATACATCCCGTACTCTTTTTGACGCATCGCAAGTAAAAACGAGTTGGCATAAAATAAATAGACAATCGTAATCATTCCTAATAAAACGGCCCCTAATTGGAAAATCATCCCAATCATCGCAAGACTTGGAATCATCTCTTCTAAAAATCCTTTATTTAGTGATAATGTTTGAAAAACATAAAAAGTAGCAACGGCAATCACTAATCCCATTAGCAAAACAATATAATCCATTGCTCGCTTTTTGATGTTCATTAAAGCTAATTTGAAAGTCATTAATCTACACCTGACTTTCTTCAAAATCCGCATGGGATAAAATGCTCAGAATTTCTTGATAAAAAGCACGTTGGCTACCTTCACGTGTAATTTCGCGATAAATTTCACCATCTTGAATAAATAAAATACGTTTGCAATAACTAGCACTCATCGGGTCATGTGTCACCATTAAGATAGTGCGTTGATGCTCTTCATTTAATTGACGGAGTGCTTCAAGTAAATTTTTTGCATTTTTTGAATCTAAGGCTCCTGTCGGCTCATCTCCCAACAATAATTGGGGCTGATGAATTAATCCTCTAGCTGCTGCAACACGTTGTTTTTGTCCCCCAGAAACTTCCGTCGGATATTTTTCAAGAATGGCTTCAATGCCTAAGACTTTAGCGATTTCTGCAACTTTATTATCAATTATTTTTGTACTTACTCCTTGTAACGATAACGGTAGGGCAATATTTTGATACATCGTTAAATTCTCTAATAAATTAAAATCCTGAAAAATAAAGCCGATATTTTTTCCTCGAAAATCGGCTAATTGCGTTTCTTTCATCCCTAATAAACTTTGTCCTCCAATCGAAACAGTCCCTTTTGTTGGTTGATCGAGAGCCGATAGCATGTTTAATAACGTTGTTTTACCTGATCCAGAAGGCCCCATAATCCCTACAAATTCACCTTCTTCAACCGAAAATGATACTCCTTTTAAGGCGGCATATTGTTTTTCATTCTTTTTACCGTATATTTTTGTAATTTCTTTAACTTCTACTACTTGTTTCACTGTGATTGTCCTCCTTAAATTATCCATTGACTGTTTACTAATCTATCACAATTGTTTTTTGAAAAAATCGGTCTTAAGTCTGTATTCTGTCAACTCTCATTTTCACAAAATGAGTAACAATGAAAAAAGCTTCAAACCCATTCGTTGGTAGACGAACGTTCTTGAAGCTTTTTGATGAATATTTTAGGATAAAAGAGCTATCCAGTAATCCATTTAATAAATTAACTCTACTAAATCATCTGCTGTGATATTTCCAAAATATTTGCCAATGTCGATTTTATCGATTGCGGCTTTTAATGCATCTTTTTCGTATTTTACACCAGTTAGTTGATCTTCAACGTCTTTAATTTCACCTAATCCGAAGAAGTCTCCGTGGATCCGAATTTCTGAAATAGCGCCTTTTTGGACGTTTAATTTCATTTCTACAGAACCAATTGGGAATCGTTTACGACGTTCCAACTCAAACTTAGGTGATTTTCCATAGTTCCATTCCCAGTTAGCATAATACTTATCCGAAATTTCATGAACCTTTTTCCAATCATCTTCGGTTAAGGTATACGTTTTAATTTCAGCCATTGAATCCACACCGAAAATTTTAAACAAAATCGCTTGTGCAAAATCATCAGTATTCATCGATTTATGATTTTCATCTAAGAATGGTTTGATATTTGTTACACGCGAACGGATTGATTTAATCCCTTTCGAAGCAATCTTATCTGCACGGACTTTTAGTGCATTAACAACTTCATCAATCTCACTATCAAACATAATTGTTCCATGAGCAAACATTCGACCATTTGTTGCATACATCGCATTTCCTGAGAACTTCTTATCGCCAATTACTAAATCGTTACGTCCTTTTAATTCCGCACCTGTCACACCTAACTCATGCAATGCTTGAATAATCGGTTTTGTAACTTTAGCAAAGTCTCGGAATGAATTGCCATCATCTGGCATGATAAAACTGAAGTTTAAATTCCCAAAGTCGTGGTAAACCGCTCCACCGCCACTTAAACGACGGACAACATGAATCCCTTTTTCTTCAACGTAATCTTGGTTGATTTCTTCAATCGTATTTTGATTTCGGCCAATAATGATTGATGGCTCATTAATATAAAATAGTAAAATCGGCTCATCAATTTTCATTTCTTGTAGTAAAAATGTTTCAATAGCTAAGTTTATTTTTGGATCGTGAATGGTATTTGGAACAAAAATCATTGGGACATCCTCCTAAATTTTAAATACTTTTCCAACAGCCGCTAATGATACTTCAACCGTATCGCCAGCTGCGTCTTGTGCTTGTTTTTGTAGTTGCTCTAAATCGCCGTGTTGAGGTAAATGGGTTAGTACTAAGTGTTTTACGTTGGCCGATTTAGCAATTTCTCCCGCTTCTTTCGAGGTAAAATGAGCAAAATGTTTTTCATTGCCGGCAAACAAATACGTATCGGCCAAAAATAAATCGGCATCTTGCGTAAAATCAATAAAGCTTTCTAAATACCCAGAATCCCCAGTAAAGACAAAAACTTTTCCGGTCGACTTTTCCACAATTCGCATCGCATAACAAATAACTGGATGAATTGTTTTCATAAATGTAATCGAAAAAGGCCCGATTTCAAGGCTTTTTTCTTGTAGATAGTCAAACCCCTGTGAAACATTTGGTAGTGTTAGACGCTCAAAAGCAATCGAATCTTCGCCGTGACCATAAATTGGTAATAGCTCTCGTTCCTCTGTTTTAGGATACAATTGCCAATAATATTGTAATACACCTAAATCAGCGATATGATCGTGATGATAGTGACTAATAATCACTGCGTTCAAAGCTAGTGGATCGAGTACTTTTTCTAATTCTAATAGTGTGCCACTTCCTGCGTCGATTAGTAAGTGATAGTCATCTGACTCAATTAAAAAACTTGTCGTACCTTGACCATTATACGGATAGGCTCCCAGGCAACCTAATGTTGTAATCTTCATTGATTCCACCTCCAAACATAGAGTATCATATTTTGAAAGAAATGAGAAAAATAACATTCGTTTATTTTTTGGTTTCACGAAATCTAGTTAACTATTTTTAGTTCATCTTCATAGAAACATTTTATTTAAAATAATTATTGCTTTTTTGTAAGATAATCGAACCACAGGCGTCTTATATGTAGGAGGTGAAAAAGTGACCGATTTTGAAGAATTATACAAAGATTATTTTCGTGATGTCTATTTGTATGTCAAAAGTTTATCTGGCGATGATCGCATTGCCGAAGATATCACATCCGAAACGTTTTTGAAAGCCTTGCAATCGATTGACTCTTTTAAAGGCAATTGTGATATTCGCGTATGGTTATGTCAAATTGCGAAAAATAGTTATTTTTCCTATTTGCGTAAAAATAAAAAAATCATTGTCGTTGAACAAGTTCAAGAAAGTAAGCATACATTTAATATTGAGCAAACACTCGAGTCAAAAGAAGCTTCGATGGAAATCCACCAATTGATTCACGAACTAAACGATCCTTATAAGGAAGTCTTTAACTTACGGACTTTTGGAGAGTTGAGTTTTAAACAAATTGGTTTACTTTTTCAAAAAAATGAAAATTGGGCTTGTGTCACGTATCATCGTGCTCGAAAAAAAATCAAAGAGAAATGGAGAATTAAGAATGAAGATTGAATGTGAAGTCATTCAGGATATTATACCTTTGTACGCTGAAGATATCGTGAGTGATGAAAGTCGAAAACTAATCGAAAGTCATCTAAAAGACTGTTCTGATTGCCAGCAAGAGCTTGCTGTGATGCAAAACGAGGATGAAATCCCACTGGATATTAATAGTAATGGCTTAAAATTAGTAAAAGAAAAACTCTTTAAAGACAAATTTAAAGCCGTAATTTTTTCAATCCTGCTCACACTTATTATTTCAATAACAGGAATTAATTACTTAACAAAACCAAGCTACCTTTCCTATTCAAAGGACAGCGTAACTATTGTTGAAAGAGCTAATAGTGAATTGACTGTCAATTTCAATCAACAGGTCGCTAATTACCAAGTTGAAAAAGAGCTTGCTGAAGATGGTCTAAGTTTTATTTACTATATAAGCACTTGGGACTCTGTTTGGAATCAGCTTGCAAATAATAAGCCCGTCGAAACACTGCTGTTGAATCCAGACAATGAAAACATTATAAGTATTTATTATGTTTCTGCTAACCAGACAGAAAATCAATTACTTTACGGAAAAGATTTAGCTGGAAACGGTGGTATGATAACTCTTCCAAGGTTACTTCTTGGTGGCTACGTTCGTCTTGCCCTGTTATTAACCGCTCTCTTCTTGGTTTTATTGTTCATTGCTAATAAATTAAAAAAAGGTCAAAGGCTTATTCGCTACCTTTTACTCACTCCTATTTCTTATATTATCGCTACGTTTTGTATTAAAGGCTGGAATACTTTCTCTTATGCTGCAACACGTGATTTTCTGACAATCTTACTCATTGCAATTCCTATTTACGGCGTGCTGTTTCTGAGTCTCGATTTTTATCAGCAATGGAAAAAACGCAGATAAATTGCTAGAACGTTGTTTTTTATTTCCGAACAGAAATAATCATTTATATTCAAAAAAGAGGTCACCAAGTTGAATGGTAACCTCTTTTTTATAACAATTAGTAGCTTAAAAGTTCTTTAACAGCTGCATCATCTAAACGACGAACAACTTCTGTTACTAATTTAACTGTATTTAAGTAATCATCTTCATGAATAACTGAAGTATGAGAATGTAAGTAACGAACAGGAACCGTAATCGCAATTGAAGGAACACCATTACGTGTTAAATGCATTTGTCCAGCGTCCGTTCCTCCACCACCAATTACCGTATATTGGAATGGAATTTCTAATTCTTCTGCTACGTTAATAACAAAGTTTAATAATTTTTTATGTGGAATCATTGAAGCATCAAAGATTAAGACTTGTGGTCCTTTACCTAAAACTGAATCTGCTTCTTTTGGTGTCATTCCTGGTGTATCACCTGCCGTACCAGTATCTAACGCAATGGCGATATCTGGGTTGACTAAATGTGTACTTGTACGCGCACCACGTAAACCAACTTCTTCCATTACATTACTTCCTGCAAATAAGCAGTTTTCGTGTCCTTGGTTCGCTAAGTTTTCTAATACACGTAAAGAAACAGCCGTACCTACACGGTTATCCCAAGCTTTCGCTAATAAGAATTTACTATCATTCATGCGTTTATATTCAATATATGGTGTAATCATATCACCTGGGCGGATTCCCCAGCCTTTCGCTTCTTCTTCACTTGAAGCACCGATATCAATAAACATATCTTTCACATCATATGGTTTTGTACGCGCGTCTGGTGTTAAAACGTGTGGTGGTTTTGACCCAATTACCCCATGAATAATTTTGCCAGCTTGTGTTTTAATTTCAACTTGTTGAGCCAACATTACTTGTCCCCACCAACCGCCTAGCGTTTGAAATTCAATAAAACCTTTTTCACTGATTTTAGTAACCATAAAACCAACTTCATCCATATGGCCTGAAATTAGAATTTTTGGACCGCCACCGTTAACACCTGAATGTTTTGCAATAACACTTCCTAAGCCATCAAAGAAAATATCTTCAGCAAAATCTTTAGCGTAGGATTTAAATACTTCACGAACCTCTTCTTCATTTCCTGGAACTCCACGAGCGGAAGTCAAGTCAATTAATAGTTGTTCATCTTTCTTTTCTAACATTCGTTTGAACACTCCTTTATTATCATCTACTTCTTAATTATAGCACTAGTTCTCTTGAATTTGGGGTTTCTTGTTTAAATTATTCATCACAAAGATTTTATATTCACTTTGTGTAATTGAAAACGACGATAAAAGCTTATTTTCATTGACTTCTATTATTAATCAACATTGCATAAACACTACATATAGTGCCAAGTCTTTTTAAAGACTTGGAAAAGACACTATATATAGTTGCTTCTCCTCTTATTTTAGATTATGATAAATAAGAAGAATTTAAGGAGTTGGTAATAATGATGAACACAAAGAGAAAAAGTGAACAAATTGTTTCGTTCCATCCTAGCCTATCAAGTATGAAAATTATCAAGCGTGATGGCCGTTCAGTCGATTTTGATGATCAAAAAATTTATGATGCCCTTGTCAAAGCAAAAAAACAAATTTCTGGTGAGCTTTCGCCCCTTGATCATGAACAAATTTTAAAAATGGTTGAAAAAATTGATTTAGAAATCGTCCACCGTTTTACTGAAAATATTAAAATCTATGAAATCCAAAATATTGTCGAACATATTTTGCTTGAAAATAGTGAGTATGCTTTAGCGGAACAATACATTCATTACCGTACACGTCGTGACTTTGAAAGAAGTAAAGCAACCGATATTAATTTTACAATCGAAAAACTAATGAGTAAGGACCAACAAATCGTCAATGAAAACGCCAATAAAGATAGCGATGTCTTTAATACACAACGCGATTTGACTGCTGGTATTGTCGGAAAATCAATTGGTCTTAAAATGTTACCGCCTCATGTTGCTAATGCTCATCAAAAAGGTGACATTCATTACCATGACTTAGATTACCATCCATACGCACCAATGACAAATTGTTGCTTAATTGATTTCAATAGCATGTTAAATAATGGATTTAAAATTGGTAATGCCGATGTTGAGTCACCAAAATCAATTCAAACAGCAACGGCTCAAATTTCACAGATCATCGCTAACGTCGCTTCTAGTCAATACGGTGGTTGTTCCGCTGATCGGATTGATGAACTCTTAGCTCCTTTTGCTAAATTGAATTTTGAAAAACATTTAGCTGATGCTAAAGAGTGGATTGAAGGTGCTAAACGTCAAGAAGAATATGCTTACATGCAAACACGTAAAAATATTTATGATGCAATGCAAAGCTTAGAATATGAAATCAATACCTTATTCACGTCTAATGGTCAAACTCCCTTTACCTCCCTTGGTTTTGGATTAGGTACAAATTGGTTTGAACGTGAAATTCAACGTGCAATCTTACAAAATCGGATTAAAGGTCTCGGTAAAGAAGGTCGCACAGCGATTTTCCCTAAATTAATCTTCTCAATGAAACGTGGCGTTAATGCCAATCCGGAAGATCCAAACTACGATATTAAACAATTGGCATTAGAATGCGCAACAAAACGGATGTATCCCGATGTCTTGAACTACGATAAAATCGTTGAATTGACAGGTAGTTTTAAAACACCAATGGGTTGTCGCTCGTTCCTACAAGGCTGGAAAGATGCAAATGGCAAAGAAGTCAACGTTGGACGTATGAACTTAGGTGTTGTCACATTAAATTTACCGCGTGTTGCTTTAGAGTCAAATGGAAATCCAGAGCGGTTTTGGAGCCTTTTAGAAGAACGCTTAAGCATTGTCAAAGACGCCCTCGTTTACCGGATCAATCGCTGTAAGGAAGCTAGTCCAGCGAATGCTCCAATTTTGTATATGTATGGTGCCTTTGGTGAACGTTTAAAACGTAACGAAGAAGTTGACCGATTGTTTAATAATCGTCGGGCAACAATTTCGCTTGGCTATATCGGTCTTTATGAAGTTGCTGCAGCTTTCTTTGGCGGTGCATGGGAAAATAATCCCACAGCCAAAGACTTTACTTTATCTATCTTAAAAACTTTAAAAGCGCACGTTGATGATTGGTCAAATGAATATGGTTACCACTTTAGCGTTTACTCAACACCAAGTGAAAGTTTAACCGACCGCTTCTGCCGTTTAGATACAGAAAAATTCGGTATTGTCGAAAATATTACCGATAAAGATTATTACACAAATAGTTTCCATTATGATGTTCGTAAAAATCCAACACCATTCGAAAAACTTGATTTCGAAAAAGATTACCCTGAGTATTGCTCTGGTGGTTTTATTCACTATTGTGAGTACCCTGTTCTACAACAAAACCCGAAAGCTCTTGAAGCTGTCTGGGATTATTCTTATGACCGTGTCGGTTACTTAGGTACAAATACACCGATTGACCACTGTTATGAATGTGGATACGAAGGTGATTTCAATCCAACCGAGCGTGGATTTGAATGTCCACAATGCGGCAACAATGATCCTAAAACTTGCGACGTTGTTAAACGTACTTGTGGTTACTTAGGCAATCCACAAGCTCGTCCAATGGTCCATGGACGTCATAAAGAAATTTCTGCCCGTGTTAAACATATGAAATAAAAGGAGCGATTCCAAGTGAGAAACCCAAAACCAAAAGAATGGTCTGCAAAAAACTATAGCCAAAATCATGTCGCCGACTATAAAGCTTTTAACTTCGTTGATGGCGAAGGTGTGCGAAATAGTTTGTATGTCAGTGGGTGCCTTTTCGCTTGCGAAGGCTGCTTTAATAAGGCCGTTCAAAATTTTCGCTATGGTGTTCCCTATTCCCAAGAACTCGAAAACAAAATTATCGAAGACCTCGCCCATCCTTTTGTCCAAGGTTTAACTTTATTAGGTGGCGAACCATTTTTAAATACAGAAGTTTGTTTACGAATTGTCGATCAAGTTCATGCAATATTTGGGGATACAAAAGACATTTGGAGTTGGTCGGGTTATACTTTTGAAGAATTACTCTTAGAAACCGAAGATAAACTTGAATTACTTAGTAAAATTGATATTTTAGTTGATGGTCGCTTTGAGCTAAGTAAGAAAAATCTAAACTTGCAATTTCGAGGCAGTAGCAACCAACGCATTATCGATGTCAAAAAATCTCTCGTAGCAAAACAAGCGATTGTTTGGGATAAATGCGTCGACGGCGAACAAAAATTTGAACAAATAAAAAAATCCATTTAAACCAAAAATCTCGAGCAAATATTAAATCATTTGCTCGGGATTTCTTTGTCTTATTTTAAATATCACTAAACTTACTTTTCCCATAATGGTAACACGATATTTTCATAGGTTACTGGATCAAGATTTGTCAAAGTAATACCTAATAAACGGATTCCCTTATCAGAACTGGCTAAATTTTCCCAAATTAACGTAATCTGTGAAAAAATATCTTCTTTATAACGAATATAGTCACGTAATGTTACACGCTTGGTAATGGTTTGAAAATCATCATACCGTACTTTTAAGACAATTGTCTGTCCATGTTTTTGATGACGGGAAAGCGCACGTTCAACTTCTTCTGATAATTGACGTAATTGTCGTAACACAGCTTCTTCCGTAACTAGAGCGGTTCCATACGTATGCTCTTTTCCAATTGATTTTCGTTCCCTTGTTGTTACGACAGGTGCATTATGAATTCCTCGAACCTTGCGATAAAGCGAGTAACCTCGCTTACCAAATTGACGAATCATATCCATTTCTTTCATTTCGTACAAATCAGCACCTGTAAAAATCCCCAGTTCATGCATAATCGGCACCGTTTTTTTCCCAATCCCATGAAACTTCTCGATTGCTAACGGCATCAGAAAATCATGGGCATCTTCTGGTGTAACGACCGTTAAGCCTTTTGGTTTTTGAAAATCTGAAGCAAGTTTTGCTAAAAATTTATTATAACTGACACCAGCTGAACACGTTAAGTGTAATTCTCGCCAAATATCTTGCTGAATGAGTTTAGCAACTTTAATTGCTGAAGTACTATTAATTTTATTGACCGTCACATCGAGATACGCTTCATCAATCGAAACAGGTTCAATTAAATCCGTATAACGCTGAAAAATTTCACGAACTGCATCTGAAATTGTCCGATACTTCTCATAACTTCCTGGTAAAAATACCGCATGTGGACACAATTCATAGGCTTTTTGTGAACTCATCGCTGAGTGAATCCCATACTGGCGAGCAATATAATTTGCGGTTGTTACAACCCCTCGCCCCTTTGTATCATTTGGATGACGTGCAATGACTAAAGGCTTAGTCGCAAGCTCGGGATTATCTCTTTCTTCAACCGAGGCAAAAAAAGCATCCATATCAATATGTATTATTTTTCGGGATAAATCATTTTTCAAAGGAAATGCTAGCTCCATTTACCTCACCTCAGCACTATTATAATACAAACAAACGTTCTCATGCAATATAAAGAATCCCAAGTTGAGTCTTAGTCGATGAATAAAAAAGTATCCACTATAAAAAAATCGGTAGAGAAAAAATCTCGACCGACTCAAATCACTATTTTAACTTTTCACAATAATCAATGAAGCTATGCCCGATTTTAATCTATTTCATGGTATTCATTATACACGGCCTGTTTCTTCAATTGATTACGTTTAGCAACTTCTTTAATACTATCATTGGGTTTTAAGCCTTGAGCGATTAACGCTTCAACTTGTTCTTTCAAACTACGAGTATCAATCATTTCCTCAACAATTTCCGTTGCACCTTCTACCATCAAGCAACATTCACCTTTAATCGTGTGTTCCTTTAAGTAGGCATTCAATTCTCCAAGAGTCCCTCTTAAATACTCTTCATGAAGCTTGGTTAGCTCGCGACAAACAACTGCTTGACGTGTTTCACCAAAAACTTCCATCATAACTTGAACCGTTTTTTGAATACGATGTGGCGATTCATAATAAATGACTGTCGCTTTTTCTTGCTTAAACTGGTTCAAGACTTCTAGTTGCTCTTTTTTCTTACGTGGTAAAAATCCATAGAAGTAATTGGGTTGTGGCGTTAAACCAGATGCGATTAAAGCTGTCAAACCCGCTGTCGGTCCAGGTAGAGCCACAACTTTAATTTTGGCTGCAATACAAGCCACGACCAACTCATGTCCAGGATCGCTAATTGAAGGCATTCCCGCATCACTCACTTGAGCAATTGACGTCCCTTCTTGCAGCAATTCAATTAATTGTGGAATCCGTTCTTTGTAATTGTGTTCGTGAAAGCTTCGTTGCGGTGTCGTAATTTCAAAATGATTCAATAATTTTTGTGTATTACGCGTATCCTCACTTGCAATCAAATCAACTTCTTTTAATATCCTAACACTACGAAACGTCATATCTTCTAAGTTACCAATCGGTGTCGGTACTAAGTATAAAATCCCCGATTCGACACCTTTAAAACTCATTTGAATATCCATCTTTTTCACCTCTTAAAAAGGGACGATAGCATCCGCCACGCCCCTTTTTTTATATCTGATTTTTTAGGCACTCCAACCCTCTTCTTCGATTATTTCAGAAAATATTCCAATCGAATAAACCATCGATTGTTCAAATTTCCTTCCAATTACTCAAAGCAAAGCGGATTTTATTGCACCTGGATTGAACGGGTTTGAAGCGGCTGACCTTTACGAAACTTCAAGCAATCCATCAATCGAAAATGCCGATTGAGTGGCTTCCTCTCCAGTTTCGAAGGTCAACACACCACTTCTCGCACCTGAATTGAACGGGCAATTAAATCCTGCTTCTCAGTAATTTCAGAAAATCTTCCAATCGAATAAACCGTCGATTGTTCAAATTTCCTTCCAATTACTCGAAGCAAAGCAGATTTTATTGCACCTTTTATGCTAGGCCGCTTTCGCGATAGATAACTTCTAAACAAAAAGCACATGGTTCATCATTTTCGCGTCTTGAGCCGTATAGGTCATAGCAGACATGAAAACCCTCTTCGTAAATTTTTTCCAAATTTAAACGCGATTGTGACAATTCTTGTTTAATTTTACCACCTGTACTTTGAGAAGACTGATTTAACTCTCTCAAATGCTCACGTAAGCGTTGATTTTCCAGTTCTAAAGTTGTATTTTTTTCTACAACTTCTTGTAACGACGACTTCATTTCAGCTAATTTTTTAAGTAAACCTTGTAATTCACCTTCAAATTCATCGAGACCGTCATAAAGCGAACGTTTATCCATCGACATGTTTACCACCTGCTTTAGCTGCTTTTTGAACTTTTTGAACTTCTTCTGCATCATAATCAACCGCGACTGCTCTACCAACTAAGCGAACTTTTAAGACGCGACTCAATAAATTCAGCCCAACAACACGGCCTTTGCCATCTGGGGTAATGACTTCCGTTCCATAATCAGGTAGTTCTTTTTTCGCTGCTTCATATTCATCATTTTCGTATTTTAAACAACACATTAAGCGTCCACATAGTCCTGAAATCTTAGTTGGATTCAATGATAAACCTTGATCTTTGGCCATTTTAATCGAGACAGGAACAAAATCACCAAGGAAAGTTGAACAGCACAACTGACGCCCGCAAGGACCGATTCCACCTAAAATTTTCGCTTCATCGCGCACGCCAATTTGGCGTAACTCAATCCGCGTCCGAAATACTCCGGCTAAATCTTTAACTAATTCACGAAAATCAATGCGACCATCTGCTGTAAATTGAAAAATCATTTTACTACGGTCAAAAGTATATTCTACATCAACTAATTTCATTTGTAGTTCATGTTTTCTAATTTTTTCTTTCGCAAGCATCAACGCTTCTTTCGCATCTGCTTTGTTGCGTTGATCTTGTAAAATTTCTGCTTCTGTTGCTCGGTGTAAGACCGGTTTTAAATCTTCTGGGAGATCCTCTGCGGCCATTTCTTTATTAGGTATCGCAACTTGGGCCATATATTTTGCTTGTTGAGACTCAACTAATACGTAATCATCATACGCAAATTTCGTCTGACCTGGAGAAAAATAATATATATGTCCCGCACGACGATAACGCACGCCTATTACTTCAACCATGGGTTGTCCTCCTCTTCCTTGTAGCTCTTACTTAAAAAGTATACGTAAAGCAAGCTGTTCTGCGACTCCTTGAAAAGGGACATTCGCCGCTAATTTTTGCTGGCTCTGTAGAATCCTTTCAATATTTGCATTTAAACGGCTTCCCGATACTTGATGTTGTAACATTTGATCTCTTTCTAATTGAAAATAGTACAAAAGAATCGCTAAAATCATTTGTTGTTGTGATTTTTCTTTTGCGATGCTTAATAAATTTTTTTGAACATAGATAAATGCTTGTGGATCCTTTTTATTTAAATAAAGAAACCACTTTTCAATAACATCCTTAGCACCATTAAACCATTCATTTTGTGAGATTTCAACTGCTTTATCGTAACTATTTGTAAGGCTTGCAAGGAGATGAGCAGTTTTCTCAGAGATTCCCGATTCTTGGATTTTTTTTGACAATTCCTTTTTATTTAATGGGATAAAATGAATAATTTGACACCTTGACTGAATCGTTGGTAAGACCCTCCCGAGACTTTCAACTTCCAAAATGGCTAACATTTCACCTTCTGGCTCTTCTAAAAATTTCAAGAGACTATTGGCTGCACTAACATTCATCGTGTCAGCTTGACGAATGATAAAAATTTGACGGCCTTTTTCAAAACCTTTTTTGGCAAACTCTTTTTGTAATTGGCGAATTTGATCAACTTTAATCGATTGTCCGTCTGGTTCAATTATTTGAACGTTTGGATGCTCATTAGTCGCAATTCGCTTACAGTTCACGCATTCATTGCAACAGTCATTGTCTTTAACAGCTAAACAAAATAAACGTTTTGCTAGCCAAAGACTCATTTGATGTTTTCCTGTCCCTGTATCTCCTTCAAAAAGATAAGCATGAGCGATTCGCTCATGCTCAACATTTTTTTTCATTAAGGAAAAAACATGGGCTTGGTTCGCTAATAAAAAAGTGCGTTCCTCCATTTCTTCTCCTCCTCGTATTATATATTTAGAAGCAAATAAAGCTCCTTGAAAACTAAATAAAAATATTTTCATTA
>NZ_JBHSGT010000024.1:0-5999 GCF_042654605.1 Enterococcus eurekensis | reverse complement strand
CTGTGCCTCAACCGAAGCCGATTCATCTACACGACTAAAGTCGCGAGTGTTCTCGGCTAGTTAATAAAATTAAAACATCCACTTCTTTTTTTAAGTCGACGGCTAGCTGTGGTAAAATTTCTTGCCATGCGCGAATGTCCCAACCATTTGGCTGATAAGTTAAAGGGAAATAGGCCGTTAATGCAACAAATCCTATTTTCGTTCCTTGTTCAGTGACATGAATACCGTAAGGTTTGGCCCAATCGGGGTATTGTAACGTTTTTGCATCAAATAAATTCGCCAGTATGACTTCAAAATTTGCCCCATCATATAAATGATCGAGTTCTTCTTTACTATTGCCCGTACCTTCATTATTACCTATCGTTGCGTAATCGTAATTGACTTGATTCATTAACTGAACATTCCCTTGACCATTTGTACTTTCAGTTAACGGATGCCAACGATCCGAATAATCGCCCAAATCGACTGTTACGACTGAGTCTCCTATTTTTGTTTGTTGTCTTTCTTGAATAAATCGACGCATCTTCGGCCAATTTTCTAAATGTGAATGCAAATCATTCGTATGGATAATCCGAATCTGTTCCATAATCCCACCGGCCTTTCTTGTTATTATTATACCGATAATACCGGATAGTTAAAATAAAAAAACCTAAGAATATTCATCTTAGGTTGAAATGGTCTATTCATATAATCGAACACATGAGGAACATCGCTTAGGGCTGCTTCCTTCCAGATCTGACCCACTTCACAACGTCCTCATTGTCCTAGCCTTGCGGCAAAATATAGTATACCGCACTTTATCTGCTTTTTCTAGTCTTTTTCGTTATTTTCTTTGGCTTTTTGTTTTTCTTCTTTTTTACGTTGGCGGAGATTCCTAAAAAAAGTCTTTAATAAATCACTACATTCCTCTTCAAGGACACGCGATTCAAGATAACACCAATGATTAAATCGTTGATCTTCTAGTAAATTTAAGAGGCTACCCGCCGTACCTCCTTTAGGATCATACGCACCAAAATAAACCTCATCAATTCGGGACAATAAAATTGCCCCACTACACATCGGACATGGTTCTAATGTCACAAATAACTGAGCATCTTCTAATCGAAAATTATCGAGTTGATCACAGGCCATTTGAATTGCCGCCATTTCAGCATGGGCTGTGGCATTTTGTGTCGTTTCACGTAAGTTATGACCGCGACCGATAATTTTACCATCTAACACAACGACCGCGCCAATCGGTACTTCCGCCATCGCTTCGGCTTTTTTAGCTTCTTTGATTGCTTCTTTCATAAAAAATTCTTTTTCTTCGATTGTTAATGTACTGACTTTTTCCAAGAGACACCTCACTAATAATTGAGAAAAAGGTTTGAGGTCGTGACGACTTCAAACCTTTTAACGTAATATTTAATTAAAAAAGGGATTCAACAAAATTCGTTACTTTTTCTTTGGTGTCGTGTGTCGCATCTGCGACGGTTTCACCATAAGAACTTACACGTTCGAACCCTTGACTCATTTTTTTACCGGCACTGACCAGCGTTTCGATTTCTTTATCATCTAAATGATCAACAATATCGAGTAATTTTTCATTCCCTTTTAACTTTACCTTGATAAAGTTTTTGACTTTGCGACGATTTGAGATTTCAAGGGCTTTACGTATAACTTTTTCCGAAACAAGAACAGTTGTAGCGATTCCTGCAACGGCAGCAATACTTAATCCTACGGTAACTTTTGTTGATGATTTCATTTTAGCTCAGCTCCTCTTTTATTTTAAAGAAATTTTATTTCGTAATTCCTTTAACATAATAATCATAACATGATTCGCGTCAATACGAAAACAAAAGACTTCTACAATTAGCGACGATCATTACGATTCGCAAATAATAAGAAAAGTCGTAGTAATTGTAAGAAACTAGCGACAGCAGCAGCAACATAGGTTAATGCTGCGGCGAATAAAACTTTTCTAGCCATTGGCAATTCTTCTTGGGTTAATAACCCACCTTGACTCAATATTTTAAGTGCACGGCGTGAAGCATCAAACTCAACTGGTAAAGTTACTAATTGGAACAATAGCGCCATTGAAAAAGCCAATAATCCAATATTGATTAAAAGACTGCCGCTTTGGCCACTAATGAGTGCCCCGATTAAAATCAATGGGATCGACAAAGTTGAACCAATATTAGCGACTGGTACAATTGCTGCGCGAATTTTTAGCGGTGCATATCCAACGGCATCTTGAACTGCGTGACCACATTCATGAGCCGCCACACTAATTGCTGCCACGGACATAGATTGAGCGGTCGACTGCGATAAGCTTAACATTTTACGACCGGGATTGTAGTTATCTGTTAAATCTCCCGCAATTCCGACAACGCCAACATCGTTGATATTTTGACTTTTTAAAATATAGTTTGCGGCTTGTGTTCCTGTAACATTATTTTTACTACGGACCTGGTCAAATTTGTGAAACGTACTTTTAACATAGCCCGATGCTGCCATCGAGATGATTAAACCGATAATAACTAAAATATATGTTGGATCAAAGAACATTCCATAAGGCATCATAAAAAGCGCCCCTTTCTAAATACTTTTGCTCTATTATAACGCTGTTTTGTGAAAAAGAAATGACTTTTGTTTAAAGAAAATAGCGAAACCTTTTAGATTCCGCCAATTTTTTAAAATTATTTTAATTTCTTGAGCATTCTCTCGTTTTGTAATAACTGCTCAAAAGTTTGACGTTCTACAATCACCTCAGATTCGCCTTCGTTTACCATTACAACAGCTGGAATCAGTAACTTATTATAATTATTTGCCATCGAATAACCATAAGCACCTGTTGAGAAAGTCGCAAAAATATCTCCCGTTTCAATTTTGGGCAAATGAATATCTTTAATCAATATATCTGTACTCTCACAAGCTTTACCTGCAATGGTGACGACTTCAGTTGGTTTTTCTCCGGCTTTATTTGCAAGGATGCCATCATATTCCGCTTCATATAAGCCTGGTCGAATATTATCGGTCATGCCTCCGTCAATTGCCACATACTTTCTAACACCCGGCACTTCTTTAATACTACCAATTTGATGCAACGTAATTCCAGCTTCCGCTACGATACTACGACCCGGTTCAATCACAATTGCCGGACGGACTAAATCGTTCTCTAAACAAAATTGTTCCGTTAAAGCCATCAAAGGATCGAGGAAGTAAGCGTATGGTTTTCTTGCATCACTTTCTTTATAGCGTGCTCCAAACCCTCCTCCGTAATTCAATTCCCGAACCGTATAGGCAAAGCGCTCTTGAATTTTTTTGATCAAATCAAGCGCCACTTGTGCCGCTAATAAGTGCGTCTCATTGGTAAATAATTGACTGCCAATATGGAAATGCAAACCATAAAAATCAATTTCTGGCGTCTCTATAGCTTGTTTAATTAAAGCAAATAAAATACTTTCTTCTAAAGGAATCCCAAATTTGGAATCTTTTTGACCAGTAGAGATAAAGTCATGCGTCGCCACTTCGACTTCTGGCGTAATTCGAAAGAGAATTTTAGCCGTCACATTTTTCTCACGACAAATAGCTGCAATCCACTCTAATTCCTGAATACTATCGACAATAATCCGACCTACACCATACGTAATCGCCATTGTTATTTCTTCAATGGATTTATTGTTTCCGTTAAATTCAATTTTTTCTGCAGGATAGTTGGCTTTGATTGCCGTATACAATTCTCCACCACTGACTACATCTAAACACAAACCTTCTTTTTCAATCAATTGAATCATCGCCATTGTATTAAACGCTTTTGAGGCGTAAGCCACTCGTACATTATCATATTTTTTAATAAATGATTCTTGCAATTGACGGCATTCTTCAACAATCATATTTTGCGAAAAGACATATAATGGTGTTCCGTATGTTTCAGCGAGTTGAACCGTATCACACCCATCCCAAAATAAATGATTATTAGCAATTTTTTTGACCATTATTATTTCCCCCTTATAGTAACAGACTGCCTTAAATGGCATCGGATATTTTTCATTTAATAAATCTTAGTTATTTTACCACAGATTAGATACTTTCCCATCAAATTGTTAGAATTCTCTTGAATTTTTCTCATATTATCGTTATCATTTTAATAATCTTGACGTTTTCAAATAAGAAACGACCAAAGTTAGTCATCATAAATAAATTAGAAGTAACAGACACTTGAAAGGACGTGCACATTTTGACAATTTTTAAAGGATCTGGAGTCGCGATTATTACACCAATGAACGCAGATGGCTCTGTAAATTACCAAGAATTAAAAGCTTTAACCCAGTGGCATATCGATGAAGGAACAGATGCGATTATCGCTTGTGGTACGACTGGCGAAACGTCGACCTTAGTCGATGCCGAACATTTGAAAGTCATCGAAACTGTTGTTAAACAAGTCGATGGTCGAATTCCAGTCATCGCTGGAACCGGATCAAATGATACCCAACACGGGATTTATTTATCGGTTGAAGCCGAAAAATTAGGTGCCGACGCCCTATTGATTGTGACCCCTTACTACAATAAGGCTACAAAAACCAGCCTCGTAAAACATTATGAAGCAATTTGTTCAAAAGTCGATTTACCGGTTATTTTATACTCAGTTGCTTCACGGACTGGCTTGAACTTAACACCTGATTTGGTTAAAGAACTCATGAAAATACCAAATGTAAAAGGAATCAAAGAAGCAAGTGGTGACATTTCGCAAATCGTTGCGATTGCTTGCTTAGTCAATGATGACTTTGCTTTATATTCCGGTAATGATGACCAAGTTTTACCTCTACTATCAGTCGGTGGTAGCGGTGTAATTTCAACAATTGGTAATATTGCTCCAAAACAAACATCACAAATGGTTCATCACTATTTAAATGGTCAATTCGAAGAGGCTAAAAAAATCCAATTAGCGCAATACCCATTAATTGAAGCCATTTTTTCTGAAGTCAATCCTGTCCCTATCAAAAAAGCAGTTGGATTATTAAAAGGGATTGAAACACACTACCGCTTACCACTCGGTGAACCTGAAGAAAAAACGGTTGAGCTATTAAAAGAAACCATGACAAACTACGGTTTATTATAGGAGGTTACCAATGAAAAATGTACTATTAATCGGTTGCAACGGACAAATGGGAAAAGTCGTTCAAGAAGCAATCACTAACCATCCTAATGTTCAACTCGTCGCCGGCTTTGATCGCCTAGCAAAAAACGATAGTCCTTTTCCTATCTACCAAGATTTAGCTGCTATCAAAGAGTCTATCGATGTCGTAATTGATTTTTCTCATCACTCCATGACTAAAAATACACTAAGCTACTGCATCGAGCAAAAACTCCCAGTTGTCATTGCAACAACTGGTCTTTCTGATGAGATTTTACAATCAATTAAGGACGCCGCGAAAAAAATTCCTGTCTTCTATTCAGCTAATATGTCATTAGGTGTCAACGCGTTAATTCAAGCTTTACAAAAAATTGCACCTATTTTAGAAGAAGATTTCCAAATCGAAATTATTGAAAAACACCATCGTTTCAAAAAAGATGCGCCTAGCGGGACCGCTTTACTACTAGCTGACTCAATAAACGCTGTCTTAGATCAACCAAAAGAGTATATTTATGGACGAAGTGGCAACGAAAACGAAAATGCGATGAGCGAAATTGGCATCCATGCCGTACGTGGCGGTTCGATTCCTGGTGAGCATACCGTCTTATTTGCAGGAGAAGATGAAATTATCGAACTCAAACATACCGCTTTATCACGTGGCATCTTTGCAAATGGTGCTATCAAAGCCGCCCTTTTCATCGAAAAACAAAAGACTGGGTTTTTCAGTATGAATGAATTATTAAAAGGAAAATAAACACAAGTAGGAATTGCCTGTATCGCAATTCCTACTTGTGTTTATTTTTTAGGGATTTATCTCCAATCACTCAGAACAAAGCGCCCAAATTACCACCTTATTTTGACGGGGTAATTTCGGCTGTTCTTC
>NZ_JBHSGT010000023.1:0-10803 GCF_042654605.1 Enterococcus eurekensis | reverse complement strand
TCCTCCAGTGTGTTTTCTTATATTTTACACACCTTATTTTTATTGTCTAGTTCAGTGTAACCTATCCAGGCTTCTTCACCATCATCACCAACTAGCTGCTGATAAAGTGCCAGATAAATCTCATAGGAACTATCCAAATTTCCATAAACGATAGATCATCTGGAAGGTCATGTAAGTTTTACCGGTACCTGTGGCACTAACTACAAGGACACGATTTTGTCCTTTAGCAACAGCATCTACCGCTCTATTAATAGCCACCCGTTGATAATACCGAGGGGTTTTATAATTAGGTATGTAGTAATAAGGCTCCAGCATAACTTTTTCTTCAGCCTCATCAATCCCCTTATCAATTCTGTGTCTTTGGTACAGCGCTTCTGGTGATGGGAACTCTTCTAATTTCAGTTCCTTAACTTCACCTGTGATGAGGTTCTGCTCCACAAAGCCATCTCCATTTGAAGCATAGACATAAGGAACATCCAGTGCCTTGGCATAATCAATGGCTTGTTGAAGTCCAGCACCTACAGGCTGTGTATTGTCCTTTGCTTCCACAATGGCTAGAGGGAAGTTGTTTTTATAGGACAGGAGGTAGTCAGCACTTTTCTTTCTGCCTCTTGCCGTAATATTTCCACGCAAAATAATACGCCCTGCTGTAAAAGCGTACTCCATCCGTATTTGCTTGTTATCCCATCCCGCATTCTGTATAGTAGGTGTGATATATCTTAATTTGATATCTTCTTCAGACAAATGGCTTTTCCCCATGAACGCTCGCCCCCTTCATTTTATTTAAACGATGTCAATCGAACTTAAACTCCATGATGTCACCGATATTACACTGGAGGCATTTACAGATTTTATAAAGGCTCTCCATGCTTACCGATTCCCCTTTACCGAGACGGGCAATAATATTATAGGTAATGCCGGCTTGATCCTTTAAGTCAGTTTTATTCATCTTCTTGTCGATCAATAGTTTCCACAGATTATCATAGCTAATCACCATGAATCGCACACCTCCGAGGATGTAAAATATAGTTAAGAATAGTATAACACATTACTAAACGAAATAGAAAGAAAACCTTACATTATTGCAAGGTCCTTTTATAAGCATCATTTAGGATTAGGATAACTATTTTATCAACTCACCACGTTTTTGCCAGCAATCCTATCAACTCACAAGCTCAAAAGTCAATCTATCCACTCAATCTTCCATCCTGCCATTCTTGGATTAGTTCCCGCAAATTAAAAAACCGTGATTCTCCTTCCGGCTTAGAACCAGATCTCAAATCACGGAAAGTCCTTATTTACTCATGTTTCTACGCTTTTACTTTTCTATCCTTGACATCAATACTACCGTCTCCACATGGGACGAGACAATGCCGTGAATAACAACAGTACAGGGGAACAAATCCACCCTCTATGTGTGCGGGAACATATCGACCAAATAAATCTGAAAAACTGTCAGATAATTTTGCATTCCATCTGCAAGTCATAGGGCTCGTCCTCTATGCAGGAAGCAATGGGATCAGCACTCCGGCGGAAGCCCATTGCGGTGTAAAAACGAATTGTTTCTTCCGCACTGCAGCAGGAAGCATATAAAGCATGCGCCCCCCGTTTCAAGGCTTCTTGCCTGGCAGCATCAAGCAAGGCGCGTCCTATTCCTCGACGGCGATAATCTGAAGAGACATGAAAACTGTCGATAATCAGGCGGTCTTTGTTCAGTCGTGGAAGTAGCATAATCTCGCCAACTACTCGATTTCCTTCAAAAGCACAGTAGGTCACATATTGCCCGCTGAGAATCTCCTCTGCTTTTTCAATGCGGCGTTCATCATCCCAGTCTTCAGTAAAGGGATTGTAAACCAATCTCAGCTGACCATCTTTTAGACGGTATACATTCTTCACTTCTTGATATCGTCTAAAATCATTAAGAGAATTGCGACCGAAATTGTTTTTATCAGCAAGTTTTATTTCCAATGAATTTATCCTTTCTTACGAATATATCGTATGTAGGCGTAGGCGCATTTCCTATTTTCTTGACAAAAGAACAACCGTCTCCACATGTGACATCACTACTATGGGAACATGATTTATTTACCTGGTTATTAATATAGGAAGACAATTCAGCAGAGTCTTTTCCTATTCTTTTGTTTTTAGAACTAGCATTTTTCCTTGGTGTCTTAAATCTCTCTCCATTTAATCCATCTTTAAAGCCAGTCTTATATACAAAGGCAAGCTTATATGGATCTACCTTGCCATCATCGTCTATCTCTCCAACAATAACCTTTTCTACTATACTTTCAAATACATACCTATCAAATTCTTTTAGGACTTCCTTTCTTTCCAGCATAGATTTAAAGTCTTTCATCCTCTTTTTAATTTCATTGTTGTTTTCTAGGCTATATTCTAAGTTTTTCTTTTCCTTATTCTTTTTTGAATACTCCTTCTGAAGATCTATATACTTTTCTTCATATAGATCTTCCTCTATTTTTTCTTCTAGTCTTAAATCTACTAAAGAGTTTTGCTTGTTTAAAAGATGGGTTATCTCTCTTTCTAACTTCTTAATAGATTTCTCAAGACTTTTATCATTTAAGCTAACTTCAACTAAGTCTAGAAAGCTACTTACAATATCTTTATTATTTGATGTAAGCTGTCTATAGCTCTCTAAGAAAGCTTTCTCTATTGCTATTTCCTCTATACCCTTAGAATTAGGACAGAATTTCTTTCCCTTCTTAGTTCCTCTTACACATTGCCAAATAGTCTTCTTATATTGGGAATTACTATGCCAGGACCTTCTAGATAAATTCGAACCACAGAAGCCACATTCTAATAGGCAGGAAAAAGCATATTCCCTACTGAATTTGTCTCTTTTTCCATTCTTTGAGCCTACAGTATTTCTATTCTTAGCCCTTCTAAGTCTAATAGCTTGAGCCTTATCAAAGTCCTCTTCACTTACAATCCCTTCATGGTGGTCTTTTATATAAAACTTATCTTCTTCACCAAAGTTTTCTAGTCTTCTTTTAGTAATAGGATCTAGGGTAAAGGTCTTTCCCATTAAAAGATCTCCCTTGTATTTTTCATTTTTTATAATTCCCAGCACAGTGGTGGCTGACCACTTACTAGAGCCTCTAGGAGATCTGTAGCCAAGGTTTTCTAACTCCCTGCATATCACACTTCCCCCTGCCCCTTCTAAGTATCTCTTAAAGATATACTTTACTATCTGGGCTTCATCTTCATTTATGGATATAGTTTTATTCTCACTATCATAATCATAACCTAGACAACCATGAAAGCCTACTAGTTCCCCTCTTTGCATTTTCATCTTCAAGCCTTTTTTTACATTAGCAGAAATATTTTCCACCTCCTGCTGGGCAACTGAACTAAGGATAACTAAAAGCAATTCTCCATCCATAGTTAAGGTATTGATGTTTTCTTCTTCAAAAAATACTGCTACGTTGATTTCTTTTAAGCGTCTCACATACTTTAGTGTATCTAAAGTATTCCTAGCAAATCTAGATATAGATTTTGTAATTACCATATCTATATCCCCATTCATGCAATCATTTATTAACCTTTGAAAATCCAATCTTTTATCTATTTGTGTGCCTGTGATAGCTTCATCTGCATAGATTCCAGCCATGGTCCAATCAGAATTTTCATTGATTAAATCAGTATAATATTTGACCTGGGAATGATAACTTTGAAGCTGATCCTCACTATCGGTACTAACCCTACAATAGGCTGCCACTCTTTTTAATTTTATCTCTGCACCATTTCTTCTACCGTTTAAAAGACCTTCACCTTTTATTACTTCTACCTTCTTCATAATCTCACCTCACTTTTATATTATTCTATACAATCCTATTTTACCGCGACTAGTTAAATTTAGCAGGTCAAATCTGAAGAAATCTTATATTTTTCCATAAGAAGTCTTTTAATCTTAAAGTATTCTTGCTTGTTTATTAGCTTTTCACTTAATAATTGCCTGAGCATAGCAAGCTGAATGCTATATTCTAATATGTCCTCCATCTATTCTTCCTCCTTTAAAACTGTCACCAAGACTTTCTTTGTTCTCATAGGACAACTTAAATGCCCCTATATATAACAGTGAAAATATGATCCGCTTGATTCGCTATTTTAGAAAGTTTTTGAAAAGATTAAATGAAAAATGGACACAGAGAAAGCGACTAACTTAAGAAAAATTATTCTTAAGTCAATCGCTTTGTTTAATATTGATATTTTAAAATAAATTTAATGAGCAAGCACAGTAAGTGTACGGACACTTACGAGAAAATTGATGAAGCGAACCCTTTTAGGTTCGCTTTCTTCAACTCAATTTTCTACTTGTTCCTATCGGAATGATTTAGGGGTTCCCCCTAAGACCCTGTTAAAATTAAATATCTTTTTATAATTACCATAGATATGTCTACTCAAAAATACGAGTTGGGTTAGGCATCCTCTCGCTAAAAACCATAAGATTTTTGTTTTTTTAAATGATTAAATACAAAACATAAAGACCATCAATTACTTTCTTGATCAAATTATAATGTTATTTTAAACTATACTGTCCATCCACTTCCTTATCTTGCATTCTACCTTTTCTGTATCAAAACTACCATCCATTCCATCTTTTGTGATTATAAGATTTCCCTTGTTCTCTGATATACCATACTCTTGATAATATGCTTTCTTATTCTCCCACTTCTTCATATAAGAGTAGTCATTGGTCATTCCCAAATGCTCAAGGTAAGAGAGCTTTCCCTTATACCTCAGTGTAAAATCTGGTATAAAAGATCTTTCTCCAAGAACAAGATCTTCTTCATATTTGTATTCAACACCCATCTTATCTAGTAAGTTAGCAACAATAACCTCCGACTTAGATCTTACCATCTCGCCTCTCAAGGTTCTGTGTATTAAATTTTTCTCGAAATATTTTTTTTGGTTATTTTTTTCAATTTGGACTATATTAGGCTTTTCAAACAAATCTGTAAACCTTTGCTTAGTATCAGAATACCAGTCATAGGAATATAACAAAAGATCTTCTATTGATAAATCACTCAAAATTATCAAACTATCTTCCTGTCTTGAAAAAGCTGTGTATAGTAACTCCTTGCTTATGAAAGAACTTTTACCATTAATAATCACAATGGTCTGTCCAAAAGAAGATCCCTGAGATTTATGAATAGTTAAGGCATAGGCTAGTTCTAATTTTGAATCTGCATTTTCCCCTCCAAAATCCTGCTTTCTATATGAGAAAACTTTGGTTCCAAATGATGAGAAACGAAATTTATACCAATCTTTATTTTTATCACTTTTCCCATAATGTCCGGGATAGCTAACCATTATACCTATTTCACCATTTGCTATATATTCCCTGCCTGCCCCATTATCCCAATAATCTCTCTCCCCATTAACATTTGAAATTATCTTGTCACCAAAAACAATATTTTGTATAGATTGAGGCTTGTTTTTGCTCCAAGGATATTTATTCCAACTATCAACAATATCTTGCCTATATTTATTATGAATTTTCTCATTGAAATAGTAGCTGCCTACACCAAGAAATCTAGTTGGTGTTAAAATTTGCCAGTTCTCTATATCATTGCTATTAGGGTAATTAGTATACTTATTAATTTCTGCTCCTAAACTTTTATTAAAACTATCTATATCATCTAAATCTTTCATTCCAGTTACATCAGTTAAATTTTCAAAGAATAATTTTTCCAGTTGATTTACATCTTCATATTTTATGAATTTCAATCTACCATCCAAGCTATTATTTTTAATTCTATGAATTACATCTTTATCAGTTAAATCTAAATTTGAAAAAATCTGAGCGAAAGATACATCGTCCCCGCCTGCGCCCTGCCTCATTTCTGTAGTCAAAATTCCTATCTTATTTTTGTGATAATTTTCCATGTAGCTTATAAGATCAACAAAGGGTCTTCCCCCACCAATTGGTGGTAATTGATTAGGATCCCCTGTAAAGATAATTCTTTCCGCATGTGAATCAATCAACTTTAAAACACCAGCAAACATTACCTCAGTCAACATAGAGCATTCGTCTATAATTATAGTCTTAGCTATACTTGTACTCGCCTTGTTAGGCAACTTGTAAGACATGGTTGTCCAACTAAAACCACCTGACCTTACTAAAAATTGGGCAACTGTCATAAAGTCAGCTTCAGCTCCAGCTTCTCTAAAATGATTTTCTAATTGAACCCTTGACTTTCCTGTAGGAGTTAAGGCCAAAACTCCACCTTCTCTTATTCCCTTGGAAGATGCAAACAAACTTAAGGCTGTAGTTTTTCCTGTTCCTGCCCTACCTAAAAGAATTGATATTCTTGAAGCTTCCATAATTTTTAAAGCATCAGCTTTTTCGGTTCTTGCTCTTTCATCCTTTTCTTCAATTCCTTTTTTTATAGGACCAAACTTATTATCAATAATTCCTCTCCAGTCCTCTTTGATAGGATAATCCTTATTTAAACCTGAATCTATCACATTAACAATCAAGTTTTTATAGTCTTCATATTCCACTAATTTAATATAGCCATTCTCTCTATCCACATATAGATCTCCTTCTTCTAGAAAATCTAAAAGTGCCTGGATTTTTTCCAATTCAAAGTCTGTTTTTTGATCCAAAGGAAGATCATTTATTTCTTCAATTATCCTTTCAAAGGTCAATAATGTATGACCAGAATTTAATGCTATACTTAACACATAAGTAACCATAGCCCTAAATCTACGCTTATCTCCCGCGGTTCTCATTTTAGATGGTTTTTTTAGAGGATATTTATTATCAACTAAAGGATTGACAAACATAGCATTATCTATTTGAGATATACTTATCTGGATTGTTTCCTTTTCCTTACGAGTTAACTCATAAAGCAAATAAGGGTTATCCAAAATCTTTTCACCCAATTGTTCTCTTCTGGACCAGGCAAAATTAGCCTGATCTCTAGAAAGGTTCATCCTAGCTAATAGCTCAAAATAGTCTAACTTGTTTTTATTTTGCAAAAGCCCTAAAAATTCGTCTTCTTTTTCAGCCAAGCTATTATCTAAATTATCTATTCCGATTTCCTTATCCCCAGTAAAATATAGTTTTAATTCTTCCGTTAAAGGATTTTCATCAGTATTTATATATTTTGCTATATCAAAACCATAAGACAAACCTAGTGCAGATAAAGCAGAACCTAATCCCGGATAGATTCCTCTTTGGTTCCAAACATTTTTAAGTTCTCTATCAACATATTCTAATTGGCGATTTATCCAATCTAAACTCAGATTCTTCAGCTTAAGTGGAACTATATTTTTCAAGGCTCTTTTTGCTTGATTAAGTAAATCTATTACTGCATCGTAGCTTACCCATTCTGTTGCATATGAGAATTCATCTCTAAATCCAGCTGGCTCAAAAATAGTGACTGTAGAAACATCAAATTCAGGATTAGATTTTAAATAATCATATATCTCGTGGTAGGGCATTAAAAATCCATTTTCTCCATCCTTTCTGATGGAATGCCCTGCATTTGTTTCCCAAATGTAGTTATACTCGTCTCTAGTCCCATCAGTATCATACTTCTGTAAAGTAACTTTTCCAGTTAAATTTCCTATACCTGCTATTACCCTTCGATTGTCTTCTATAAATGGGACCTGCTTATAATAGGGAAATATTAAGGATTTATTAGGGACAATTCCTGAAAAAAAGTAATCAAAAATACCCTTTTGGGAAGGACCATGCGATACCCATGCTGAAGACCAGTTAAGCATTAATTCTGTCTTACCCAAATCAAAGTAAAAATTATGATGCTTATGTTTTTCAATTGTATTATCCTTTCTGGTCCAGGCAAAGGGTCTTAAAAGAAAACTATAAGGTTCCAGCACAAGTTCCGTTTCACAATAGTGCTTAAATTTTTCATTGTTTTTCCTATAAGGGTGATTGATATTAACGCTGATTTCCCTATTAGACATAAATGCCGCATTTTCAGTTACCCAGCTTTTTATATTTTCTCTATCTAAATCTAGATAACTAACCCCTTTATTCTTTTCCTCAAAATCCCAGTCCCTAGCAGAAGCAATATTAGCAATTATTTGTGCTGCCACATTATATCTAGGATTATTATCAATTCTTCCAGTATAATCGTTATCTTTCCATGGTATCCTTGTGGAATAATGCTGAATAAATTTATCATTCTCTACATTGACTTTTTTCATCCTAATCCCCCCAGTATGATTGTTGGAAAATAAAACATTAATCTCGCTTAAATTCATATTACTTTACTATATTCAACAAAGATTGGTAGTCAGTTACATGATCGTATCTCAAGTTATTAGTAGAGATATTATTAAACAAACTTTTAGCACAATCAATTTTAGCCTTCTCTATATTCCTTAACTCCATTGAATCTAGGCTGCCCTTTGTTTCTGCTATAAAATAAACATGCTTAACTGCTCCTTCCTTAAAGGCTATGGCCCAGTCAGGAGTATAGTTGCCTACAGGAGTTGGAATTGCAAATCCTTTAGGTAATTTGGCATAAACAACAACTTCATCAGCCCTATCTATAGATTTAGCAAATCTTGACTCTACACTATCTTCTGAAATCCCATCAACAAAGACATAATCCTGAATATGTTTATTGGTCTTTAGGGCATTCTTAATATTCTTATTTTTAGATCCTGCAGTAAAAATACTACTATCATACTTGTTCTCAGTACGATTATAAGTAATATGGTCTACCACCATAGTAGCCTTTTGGCTATTAATAAGTCTAGTAACCTTTGTTATAAATTCTTCAGGATTATCCTTAAACATCTGGAAGGTTCTTTCCTCTATTCCCTTTAAAATCTTAACTATAGTCCCCCTAGTAAGTACAGTTTCTTCTGCAATTTTTCCTACCAGATCGTACTCTACTTGACTTATACTAGCATGATCTAAGACTTGAGTCTTTGTCTCTAAAACCTCAAAACTATCTAGCCTATCAAAAGCATGTTCATCTAGCTCTTCGTGCTGAATACCTTGTGAGATAGTATATTGTAGTTTTGAGACCTTTAAGTTATCATCGATATACTTAATAGCCTTATCTACTAATTCCTCACTATCAAACTTTACCTTGTAACTATATTTATTATTTATTAAGTTCCATAGACTTTGGAATTCCTTCTTGTAAAAATTATTATTTAATTCATTATCTGTTAATTTTGTCTCATGGTCATTTTTGATCATATTATCAAGGACACTTTCATCAAAGATAGCCTGAACCAGATAATGAATTCCTTCTTCCATTTCCTTTAAATCTTCTGGTACAGGAAGTAATTCATCATTTTCTAAATCCTTGTGATATTTGTCTGTCACTTCGAAATCATTATTTATATAGTCACTTCTTATAAGATAGAATACTATATCACTAGCTTCCTTATCAGTAATTTCCCTAGAACCTTCTTCAGTCTCAACAATTTTTCCAAAGAAATATTCTCTAGTAGCTTTTGTAGGCCTATCGTAAAGATTATCTTTTATGTCCTTCTGTAGATCTCTTACAAACTCAGAATAGGAATCCGAAGCTATTACTGTTAGGATATTCATATCATGAACCAATTCTCCTAAACTTTCTTTGTCCATCCTATCTCCATTTTGATTTACACAAAGCCTTAGTCCACGTCCAACCTCTTGTCTTTTTGCAATTTGTGAATCGCTATGCTTAAGAGTACAAATCTGGAAGACATTTGGATTATCCCAGCCCTCCCTTAAAGCTGAATGAGAAAAGATAAATCTAACTGGTTCTTTAAAAGAAAGCAGCCTTTCCTTATTCTTCAAAATCAAATCATAGGCTGAAATATCATCCGAAGAGTCTTGACCTCTTTTTATCCTACTATCAATAGCTTTTCCCTTTCTATCAATAGAAAAATATCCTGTATGTGTTTCCTCCACCCCAATGGAATCTAAGTATTGTAAATAATCCTTATCTAATATGGTCCTATAGGTTTCTAAAAGATCCATATATTCTTCTTGAAAAACCTGTCCATACTCTCCAAGTATTTCATTATCATCTTCATCATACTGCCTATATTTAGCAACCTCGTCTATAAAGAAAAGAGATAGGGTTTTTATCCCTTGTTTATAGAGGTTAGCCTCCTTTTCAAAGTGAGACTTGATAGTTTCCCTGATCTGGATCCTCCTCATATCCCTTTCAGATATATCTCCAACAACATCTCCCTTCCTAATTACTTCGCCATTGGTAAAGCTTACTGAATCAGTAATTGGATTTATACTGCTTACTGTATAGCCCTTGTACTGTTCCATTTCTTTGGATAAATGAAAAAGATTATCCCCTTCTTCAACCAGTCTTGCTTCCCTATTAATAGATTGCTTGTACTTAATTTCAAGATGAAGCCTTGCCTTGGGTGGTTTATTTGGAGATAGGATAATTTCATCTAAATAAAGATATTCATCAGTTCCTCTAAAATTCTTTAACTCAAAGCCCTTAACTGCAATTCTTTTTACAAGTTTTTTGTTGTAAGCATCCAAAGCATCTAATACATAAATTAAATTATGTTCTGTTCTATGGGTAGCAGAGTAATTCAAAGAAAATAAGGGATTAAAGTTCTTTAGAGCATCCTGGGTAGCCTTGCCACCCATTTTTTGTGGCTCATCTAATATAAGGATAGGATTATTGGCTGCTATTACATCTATAGGTCTTCTAGAGCCAAAATTATCTCTTTTAGAATAAATTATTCTAGCATCCTTACTTCTTCCTCCTCGTATTATATATTTAGAAGCAAATAAAGCTCCTTGAAAACTAAATAAAAATATTTTCATTA
>NZ_JBHSGT010000022.1:0-40985 GCF_042654605.1 Enterococcus eurekensis | reverse complement strand
AATAAAAAAAGTGCCGAAAGAAAATCTCTATGAGATTTTTCCATCAACACCAAATATTATACAACCATAATCTAGGAAGAGCAGCTGCCGCCAATATCCGAAAATTAAATGTATTAGATCAAGGGATTCACTATGAAGGCAACCATCTAGGCATTTACATTTTAGAGTTAGGCTACGGTGGCCGGCCTTCTGAAGTGACGTATCTTGATCGTGCTCATAGCTCATTTAATGAGTGAAAAATGACAGAAGAGATGATGGACCAAGCACTAGAAGGCGTAGATATGTTACATATTTGTGGAATTGCTTTATCGACCTCGGAGCTTTCAAAACAAAATGCTTTAGCACTTGCTAAAAAAGCATACGAAAAAGAAATTGCTATCTGTTTTGATTTTAATTTCCGTTCATCACTGAATGATGAAGAGGGGATGGCAAGTTTGGTTGCTACTTATAATATCATTCTTCCTTGGGTGACGATTGCTTTTGGTTCTTTGCGAGATTTAAAAGAATTATTGAAAATAGCTGTTGAATCAGAAGAGGCGATTGTTGAATCATTTATGCTGCAATATAATATTTCCGTCTTTGCAGGAACACATCGCCATCAAAATAATCACCAAAAACAACTTCAAGGGTTTATCTACCAAGGATCAGAAAAAATAGTATCAGAAAAAGTAACTTATGAAGTATGCGATCGAATGGGTACAGGCGATGCATTTGTTGCCGGGATACTAACAGGCTTAATTGAAAAATGGTCATTAGAAAAGACCGTCAAGTTTGGCGTTTATAGTGCGGTACTCGCTCATACAACAGTAGGAGATAGTCCTGTGTTGTCAAAATCATTTGTGTTGAATTATATGGAGAAACAAGTAGATGTGATACGTTGAACTTATAAAAATAGAAAAACCAATTGTTATTAAACAATTGGTTTTTTGCTTGAATAAATATATGGGGACGGTTACAATTGAGGAGTAATAATAAAAGTAACGACGACTGTAAATAGCGAAATCATTATAGAAAATTAAACCTAAAAAGAAAGGTGTTAGAACAAAATGAAAATTGACGTAGCAGTATTTGGTAATAATGGAGAGAAATTAATTTCTCTAACGAATAAGAAAGGTGTGACTTTGGGCATTTCTAATCATGGTGCACGAATTGTTGATTTGATTACCGACTTAGGGGAGGAACAACGTAATATTGTTTTAGGGTTTGAGTCAGCAGCAGAATATGACGAAATTGATTCCTATTTAGGTGCTTCAATCGGTCGAGTGGCTGGCCGAATTACTGGTGGAAAATTTACACTTGATGGGAAAGAGTTCCAGTTAGAAAAAAATGATGGCGATAACAATTTACATGGGGGCTTTAATAGTTTTGACCGTAAGATTTGGAACTGTGAAATCGTTGAAGGTGACGAGCAAGCGACCGTTATTTTTTCAATTGATTCACCAGATATGGAAAATGGATTCCCAGGAAATTTACAACAAAAAATTTCTTATACGTTAACGGCAGACAATCAAGTTAAAATTGATTATTGGGCACATACAGATGCAAGAACGTTGTACAATCCAACGAATCATGTTTACTTTAATTTGAATTCCCAACTAACTGAAACAATCGACAATCATCGTTTATATTTAGATAGTGATTTTTTTGGTTCGTTGACAGAAGATGTATTACCAACTGGCGAAAAAGTTGCAGTAGTTGGCACACCATTTGATTTTAACCATGCTGAAGGCCGTCTGCTTGAGCAAGGCTTTGTTAGTGACTACCAACAAAACCGCTTAGTCAATGGTTACGATCATCCATTTGTCTTTAACGAAAGTAGTGCGGATGCAATTAAAGGAACACTTTATTCACCGGATGGAAAAATTAAAATTAATCTTTATACGGATCAACCAAGTGTAGTTGTTTACACCACGAATCAATTAAACCAACCAGTTCCAATGCGTGGAAGCTCTCAGGTTCAGCATGGTGGTATCACTTTAGAAACACAGGGGCTACCTGATGCGATTAATCATGAAGGCTTTGGAAATATTATTTTAGACCCGGCTAAAGATTTTGAATCAACAACGATTTTTGAAGTTATTTTTTAATAACTACACCTCTGAATTACCATTAGTTAGGATGGAAATTCAGAGGTGTTTTTTTGTAAAGTAATCGACAGGAGTGTACCAATATTCGGTTTGCTATCATTGTGTTATACTAAAAGGGTACTAGTAAACACATTAATTGAATGGAGGGCTTTTTTATGGAGTTTTTAACACTTAATACCGGAATTCAAATTCCATATGTTGGAAGCGGAACCAATACTTTTGGCAAAGTGAATCAGCAATATGATGGAGAAATTAATGATGATACAAGTGAGTTAATGTCAGCGATTGGTGTCGGTTACCGGCATTTTGATACGGCGATTTCTTATCGTAATGAACGGGTTGTAGGACTTGCAATAAAGCAAAGTGAATTGCCTCGAGAAGACTTTTTTATTACTTCAAAAATTCCAGGACGACCAGAATTTATTTCGAGTGAAAAAGCCGTGATCGATGCAGTTGAATCAACTTTAACTGCCTTAGATAGTTCCTATGTGGATCTTTATTTAATTCATCACCCTTGGCCTAACCTTGAGGAAATGGTACTTGTTTGGAAAATATTAGAAAAATTTGTGGATGAGGGAAAAATTAAAGCACTAGGCGTGTCGAATTTTAATGAGAAACAACTGATGTACTTAATCGATCATTCACGGATTAAACCAGCAGTCAATCAAGTCGAATCAAATCCCGGGAATTGGAATCATGAAATTATTGAATTCTCATTGAAGAATCAAGTGATTCCTGAAGCGTGGGGACCGTTGAAAAAAGTGAATGAGACAACAAGAGCAACTCTTACTGAAATTGGTGAGAAGTATGATAAATCTTGGGCTCAAGTGCTACTACGTTATCAAATTGAGCGTAATGTCATAGTGATTCCAAAATCACATAATTCGAAAAGACAAAAAGAAAATCTAGCATTGTTCGATTTCTCGTTATCGAATGAAGAACGAGCAACGATTGGCAAGTTATAAAATAAGAAGAAAGCTTAGAGTAGAATCTAGGCTTTTTTATTTTTTCCGAAAGGAAGTAGTTGTGATTGTTAACTATTTTTTATTGAAAGTATCTTGAATAAAATAATTTATCATATGAAAAATTTTCAGAAAATTACGAATTTTAAGCCCAAAACGGTTTACTTTATTCGGAATAATTGCTAGTATAGTTCTAACATTATGTGAGTTTTATCATTTTAATATCTTTAATATTTAATCTAAAGTTAATGTGAGGTGTAGAAATGCAATGGAATCGTAGTTTACCAAATGGAACAAAAGATAAGTTGTTTAAGGAAGCGAGTCATAGTCATCAACTAGAAAGTTTAGTTAATCAGCATTTTGCACTACGTGGTTACCATCGAATCGAAACCCCATTAATTGAATTTGAAGAAGTGTTCTCGGCGATGGATCAAAAGGCGACGTCTCGTTATCGTTTTTTTAATGAACAAGGTCAAATTGTCGTTTTGAGACCGGATATGACTTTGCCTATTGGACGTGTGATGAGTACGACTGGGATTATCCCACCTGTGCAATTATTTTATAGTGGGAAAGTTTTTCGAGTTAATAAGGATCATTCTGGAGAATACAATGAACAATTACAAGCAGGGATGGAATTAATCGGCTATCCGTCATTAAAAGCGGAAGCGGAATGTTTAATTAATGCTGTGACTGTCTCACAAAAAAGTGGTTTAAGTGATTTTCAAATTGAATTGGGACATGCTTCCATTTACCAAACGATTGTCGAAGCGTTACAATTGTCGGCACAAGAAAAGACACGCTTCAAGTGGCTCTTACAAAGTAAAAATATGCCAGCTATGGCTTTGTTTTTGGAAAAATACGAAGCCCATCCATTATATAATTTTGTTTTGAAATTACCGAGACTTTTTGGAGATGCTGGAATTTTTGAAGAAGTGATTTCTTTAACGAATCATCCAGAAATACTGAAAGCAATCGATGAGATGAAAGACTTAATTCAACGAGTTCAACAAGTTTATCCGCGGCAAGATTTGACGGTAGATATTGGTTTAGTTCCTGAAATGAAATATTATACAGGTATTACATTTAAAGGTTATGCTGATCGCTCATCCGATGCTTTTTTTAGTGGTGGCCGTTATGACAACTTACTAACAGAGTTTTCGGTGGATACCATTGAAGCAGTCGGTTTAGTCTTTTATTTAGATCGGATGTATAGCATCTTTAATCGACAAGAAAATTCAGATGCGTTGGAAATTTCGACTTTAATTTATTTTGAAAATGATTGTTTACATCAAGCAGAACAATTAATTAGCAATCAAGCGAATAGTCGTCTAAGTTTACAAGAAACACTGGAAGAGACAATTGAATATGCAAAGCAGTGGGGAATTCCTCGTATTTTAATTGTGTCGAATGAAGGAATTGAAGAAGTCTGTTTAGCGAGTAAGGAGGATGAAAATGGCGAAGGTAAAAATTGCGTTAACCAAAGGACGGATTGAGCAAAGTACGATTCAGTTATTAGAAGAAATTGGGATTAATTGCGATTTTTTACGAAACAAAAAGCGCAAACTCGTTTTTCAAAGTCCTTATGATGATTACGAATTTATTTTAGTTAAAGCGGTCGATGTCTTGACCTATGTGCAACAAGGGGTGGCTGATATCGGGATTGTTGGTAGTGATGTTTTGTATGAAGATGAGCGTGAACCATACGAAATGCTTGATTTAGAAATTGGTCGTTGCCAGTTTTGTATCGCCTCAACGCCAGATTATGATCCTTTTGATTATCGACGTAAAATCGTAGCGACCAAATATCCACGAACTGCTGCTCGATATTTTCAAGAAAAAGGCGAAGATATTGAAATTATTAAAATTGAAGGTTCGGTAGAAATTGCCCCTTTATTGGGATTAGCCGATGCGATTGTCGATATTGTTGAAACCGGAGATACGTTACGTGAAAATGGTCTAGTGATTTTTGAAAAAATGATGCCAATCTCGACGCGTTTAATCGTTAATCCAGCTTCTTTAAAACGAAAAAAAGGAGAAGTTTGTCAGTTAGTTGACCAATTAGCTGCACATATTGCTCGCAAAAAGGAGACGGTTAAATGAAAATTATTTCAGGAGAGCTCAACGAGTTAACACGATATTTATCTGAACAAACCAATCAAGAGGCAGAGGAAAATGTTGAGGAACAAGTCAAAATAATTCTTAAAGCGGTCAAAGAAACAGGTGACACAGCCGTTATTGATTATACGGAGAAATTTGACGGCGTGACCTTATCCGATTTTAGACTTTCAAAAGAACAAATTCAAGCGGGCTACAAGCGAACTAACCCAGAAGTGGTAACAGCGTTGGAAGCTGCGAAAAAAAACATTGTTTCATTTCACCAAAAGCAAAAACAAAATGGATTTATCGATGCTGAGAAAAATGGCGTTATTCGAGGACAACTTGTTTTACCTTTAGAAACGGTTGGGATTTATGTTCCTGGAGGGACGGCGCGTTATCCGTCATCCGTTTTAATGAATGCTTTACCGGCGAAAATTGCAGGGGTCAAACGAATTGTCATGATTACACCACCGGATAAAGCGGGCTTACCGGATGCTATTTTAGCAGCGGCTACGATTTGTGGCATTGAAGAAATCTATCAAGTTGGAGGAGCGCAAGGGATAGCAGCACTGGCTTATGGTACGGCATCGATTCCTAAAGTTGATAAAATTGTTGGACCAGGAAATATTTATGTAGCAACAGCTAAAAAATTGCTTTTTGGAGAAGTAGCGATTGATATGATTGCTGGGCCTTCTGAAATTGTTGTATTGGCGGATGCTCAAGCGAATCCTAAATTTATTGCAGCCGATCTGTTATCACAAGCTGAACATGATACGTTAGCACGGGCAATTTTAATTACAACGAGTCAAGCCTTGGCTGAACGGGTCGAAAAGGAAGTTTGGCAACAACTAAAAGAACTACCACGAGCCGAAATTGCTAGGAAATCAATTGAAAATCAAAGTCATATTTTTGTAGTTAAAGATATTGAGACACAATTCGCCTTAATGAATCAAATTGCCCCGGAACATTTAGAAATTCAGATTGAAAATCCAATGGCTCATTTAAGTCGAGTTAAACATGCCGGCTCTATTTTCTTAGGTGATTATGCATCGGAACCACTGGGCGATTACTTGGCTGGTCCCAATCATGTCTTGCCAACGAGTGGAACCGCTCGTTTTTTCTCTCCGCTAGGGGTCGATGATTTTATTAAGAAGTCAGCGTTTATTTCATATACAAAAGCAGCGCTTGGCTTGGAAAAAGATGCCGTCATGACGTTAGCACGAGAAGAAGGATTAGAGGCCCATGCACGAGCGATTCAAGTACGTTTTGATGAAGAAATCGGAGGAGAAAAATGAGAGAAGCGAAGTTAGAAAGAGCAACAGCAGAAACAAAAATTGCGATATCTTTAGCATTAGATGAACGTAATCCGATTTGTGAAATTACAACAGGAGTTGGTTTTTTTGATCATATGCTAACCTTGTTTGCCCGTCATAGTCGGATTAGCTTTAAATGCCAAGCTGATGGTGATTTAGAGGTTGATAGTCACCATACAGTTGAGGATGTTGGGATTGTGATTGGTCAATGTTTGAAAGCAGCTTTGGGAACAAAGGAAAGTATTAATCGATATGGACATGAGTACGTGCCAATGGATGAAAGTTTGGGGTTTGTTGCACTTGATTTGAGTGGGCGTTCTTATTTGGTCTTCGATGCCGAATTTAGTAGTGCTAAAGTTGGCGACTTTGATACAGAATTGGTGGAGGAATTTTTTCAAGCCCTAGCATTTAATGCTGAAATGAATTTGCACTTAAAAGTTCTGTATGGAAAAAATAACCATCATAAGATTGAGGCTCTGTTTAAAGCTTTTGGTCGTGCATTAAGACAGGCGATTGAAATAAATCCGGCGATTAAAGGGGTCAATTCAACGAAAGGCGTATTATAACGAAATAAAAGCGAAAGAAAGAGGTCAAGGAATAAAATGATTATTTATCCAGCAATTGATTTGAAAGCAGGCCGTTGTGTACGGTTATATCAAGGGGATTTTGAGCAAGAAACGGTTGTGAATCCTGACCCGCTTTCTCAAGCAAAGATTTTTGAAGAAACGGGAGCCCAAGCCTTACATATTGTTGATTTAGATGGAGCATTGAGTGGGGATTTAACGAACTTTCGGGTGATTGAACAGATCCGTCAGACACTAACGATTCCGCTACAAGTTGGTGGTGGCATTCGGTCAATGGAACAGATTGCAACGTATCTTGATATTGGTGTCGAACGTGTGATTATTGGTTCTAAAGCGGTAGAAGATCCGGAGTTTGTAAAACAAGCTGTTGAAAAGTATGGTGATAAAATTGCAGTTGGGATCGACGCTAAAGAAGGACTTGTGGCAACAAGAGGTTGGGTGAGTGTTTCGAATCAAAATTATTTGGATGTTGCCACACAGATGGCCAATTTAGGCGTTCGAACAATTATTTTTACCGATATTAGTAAGGATGGCACGTTACTTGGTCCCAATTTAGAACAATTAGCAGCCATTCAAAAGCAAGTGCCGGATGTTCAAATCATCGCATCAGGAGGTATTAGTTCTCGAGCTGATTTAGAACAAGTCAAAGCATTAAATGTGTATGCTGTTATCTCAGGGAAAGCTTTATATAATGGCAATATTTCAATGAAAGACATAGTGGAGGTAGGTAGATGAGTGAAATAAAGCGTATTATTCCGTGTTTAGATGTAACTGGTGGTCGTGTTGTGAAGGGGGTAAACTTTGTTGACTTAAATGATATTGGTGACCCTGTTGAAATTGCTAAGGCTTACGTTGAAGCAGGTGCAGATGAGCTCGTCTTTTTGGATATTACGGCAACAACGGATAAGCGCAAAACGATTGTTGATTTAGTTGCAAAAACGGCGAAAAATGTGCGGATTCCTTTAACTGTAGGTGGAGGAATTGCTTCGATTGAGGATATGGAAGCTTTGTTTACTGCAGGTGTGGATAAAGTTTCAATTGGTTCGGCAGCAATTAAAACTCCCGAATTAGTTACAAAGGCAGCAGAGACTTTTGGAAAAGAAAAAATTGTGATTGCAATTGATGCTAAATATCACCCAGAGGAGCATTCATGGCATGTTTATAGTCATGGGGGACAAGTCGATACGCAAATTGATGCGGTTGCTTGGGCTAAAGAAATGGAGCAACGAGGGGCCGGTGAGATTTTATTAACAAGTATGGACGGCGATGGCGTTAAAACAGGTTATGATATCGCATTAACTAAAGCGGTTGCCGAGGCTGTGGATGTACCGGTAGTTGCTTCAGGTGGTTGTGGCAGTATTGAAGACATTCTGGCTGTTTTTAAAGAAACGAAAGCAACGGGTGCGCTCGCTGCTTCGGTCTTTCATTATGGCGAGTTAGAAATTCCAGACATTAAAACACGCTTGAAAGCAGAAGGGGTTGCCGTTTCATGAGCAAACCTAATTTTTCAAAAGGCTTGATTCCAGCGATAATTACAGATTATCAAACAAAAGAAGTCTTGATGTTAGCTTATATGAATGAAGAAAGTTATGAGAAAACGTTGGCAACAAATCGCACTTGGTTTTATTCGCGTTCACGTAAAGAGTTATGGAATAAAGGGGCGACAAGCGGACATTTTCAATATGTAAAATCAATTTATTTAGATTGTGATCAAGATACACTTTTGATTGCTGTGGAACAAATCGGAGCTGCTTGTCATACAGGAGCAAAAACGTGTTTCTTCGAAAAAATAAAAGAGGTGACTCCAAATGGATAGCTTGACGGATTTATATCAAGAAATAAATGAGCGGCAGCAAAAACCGAAAACGGGCTCTTATACAGCGTATTTATTTGAAAAAGGCTTGGATAAGATTTTAAAAAAAGTCGGCGAAGAAAGTACGGAAGTGGTGATAGCAGCTAAAAATCAAGACAATGCTGAGTTGGTTGCTGAGAGTGCGGATTTACTCTATCATCTACTCGTTTTGTTCGTCCAACAAGGGGTATCTTTGGCGGAAATTGAGGAAGAATTGGTTCGACGTCAAGGGCTTGTCAGTCAAACAAAAGAACGCCGAACAATTGATGATTTATAGAAAGGTCGTAAAAAGATGCAAGAAAAAGGAACTTTAGCAAGTTTAAGTCCGTACGTCCCCGGCAAACCAATTGCGGACGTTCAAGCAGAGTATGGTTTAGAAAAAGTCGTGAAATTGGCATCGAATGAAAATCCTTTTGGTTCATCGAAACAAGTTCAAACCGCTTTAGCTGAGGCTCTAACTAGCTTAGAATATTATCCAGATGGTGGAGCAAAAGCGCTTAAAAAGGCGATTGCGAATTTTCACCAGATTTCAGAAGAGAAAATTGTTGTCGGCTCAGGTTTAGATGATGTAATTCAAATTATTTCACGAGCTACTTTAAGTGTAGGTGATGAGATTATTGTGGCGGATCCGACTTTTTCACAATATGAACTACACGCAACTGTTGAAGGGGCAACGGTAATTAAAGTACCGGTTGATTCAAAGACAGGCCAAATGGATTTAGCAGGAATGTTAGCCGCGATTACCTCAAAAACAAAAATTATTTGGTTATGCAATCCGAATAATCCGACAGGAACGTATTTGCCACAATCAGTAATTCAAAACTTTGTAGCTCAAGTACCAAGTGACATTTTAGTCATTAGTGATGAAGCTTATCAAGAATATGTAACGATTGAGGAAATTTCAACGAGTCTACCTTTATTAGCGGATTATCCAAATTTAATCGTGTTGCGAACTTTTTCAAAAGCTTATGGTTTGGCTGCTTTAAGGATTGGTTATGCGATTTTATCTGAACAGTTTAAGCGTCCATTTGAAATCGTCCGTTTACCATTTAACACGAGTACGCTAGCCCAAGTTGGCGCAATTAGCGCATTGGCGGATCAAGCATTTATTCAAAAGACGGTATCAACGAATGCCAGTGAACGAGAAAAATGGGAGGGTTTTTTAACGCAAGCCGAAGTGGATTACTATCTTTCTCAAGCCAATTTTGTTTTTTTTGAAACAAAACAAGATAGTAAAAAACTAGCCGAAAAATTAATGCAAGCCGGTTATATTGTTCGAGCAGGTTTAAGAGATCAATGGTTACGAGTGACGATAGGCTATCCAGAAGATAACCAGAAGTTAAGGGATATTTTAACAACGATTTGGTGAAAAAAGTTCCGATACAGCATTCATTTGCTGAATCGGAACTTTTTTTAAAAATCGTAAGAATCTTCCTGAGCTTGCCAAACTTGTTGGTATGCTCTCGTTAAAACGATCGCATCTTCAATTAATTTATCAATCCGGAATAAAACGTCATCGTTGGTGATTTCTGCTTGATAGAAGTCTTTATCTTCAATAAAGACGTAATTCGCAACAAGATTTCCTTTCATATAGTTAATGATAGGTTTTAATTGCATTTCAGCAACTAAGAAGTGTTTCGGTGAACCAGCCGTCATCGCGATTCCAATAATTTTTTGTTCAAAAGCGCTTTGCGGTAATAAATCAAAGACATTTTTTAATGTTGCTGGAATCGAAGCTTGAAAGGTCGGTGAGCCGATTAGAATCATATCGGCTTCCATTAAAGTTGTTGTTACATGTAGCGTATCACCAGAGTAATCAAGGTAATTACGGCCATCACTAAATTCAACTGAAAGTTCTTTTAAATCGATTAAGGTTAGTTCATCTTCAGGATATTGTGCTACTATTTTATTTTGAATAATTTTCATTGTTGTTTGGGTTTTTGAACCGACAATCGATCCAGAAAGCAACGCAATTTTCATATTTATTAACCTACTTTGCAGTATATTTTTTAACAGCTGGTAAAATTTCATTCCCAATGAGTTCAATATTTTTCATAACTTTATCAAAAGGTACACCACCGAAGTCAAGCTGTGCGATGTAACGTTGGTGACCGAATAATTCATGTTGGTACAATATTTTTTCGATAATTTCTTGTGGTGAACCGACGTTTAAAATACTACGTGGGTCTTTGGAATGAACGAAAGCTTGTTTCGGAAAGCCTTGGCCGTTTGATAAACGCATACCTTCATTAACATGTGGGTAAAATTCACGCATGGCATCTTGTGTCGTATCTGCGACATAGAATAGTCCAGCAGTTGAAATAGGTAAACTTGCTGGATCATAACCAGCTTCAGCGGCAGATTGGCGATACGTATCAATTGTATATTTAAATGATTGAGCAGCACCTGCTAAGTGCGCCATATACATTGGTACACCGGCGCGTCCCGCACGAACGGCGCTTCCAGGTCCACCACCAACAGCTCGCCAGATTGGCAACTGGCCATCTAATGGTCGAGGTAAAACATGGGCATTACGAAGAGGCGCACGGAATTTCCCTTCCCAATTAATGTATTCACTTTGATTTAGTTTTAGTAATAGATCAAATTTTTCTTCAAATAATTCTTCATAATCAGCTAAATCGTAACCCAGTAGTTCAAATAAACCAACACGAGAAGCACGACCACCAACTAGCTCTACACGACCATTTGACATTAAATCAATTGTTGAAAAGTTCTCAAAAATACGAACAGGGTCAGAAGTACTAACAATTGTTGCACCACTTGAAATAGTGATTTTTTCAGTTGCTTCTGCAATCATTGCCAAAACGATGGCATGTGCTTGAGTGACGAAATGATCTTGGTGACTTTCACCGACCATGAAGGCATCCAAACCAGCTTGTTCGGTTAAAATAGCCATTTCTTTAATGTTTTTTAAGCGGGTTTCTGCTGATAAAATTTCCCCAGTATGAGGATTTTTAATATGGTCACCTAATGTATAAATTCCAAATTCAATTCCTTTTGATTCATCAAATTTAGGAATAAAGTTTAATTTATCTCTAGTCATGCTTCTACACGTCCTTAATCATTTTGTTAGTAGCCATAGAATAAAACAAAATTGAACTTCTTGCAAATAATTGAATTTATCTCGAAATCGTAACAAGTTAATCCGAAGAAAAAGCGAGTGGATAATTGCCACTCGCTTCTTACTTAATTTGTTATGTATATAGAAAAAATCCAAGAAGACCAGTCACTATTAATATGATGATCGGATTTAGTTGCCACTTTCTTAGAGCCCAAAGAACGGCTAGGAAAATTAGAAAAGCTAGCCAGTTAATAGTAGATAATTGAATGTTAAAATCCATGTTCCCAAAAAAAGCAATGGATAAAATCGATAAAGAGGCAGAGGCGATTAAGCCAATAGCAACAGCTTCTAGGCCATTAAAAATGTGTTTAATTCTAGTAGAATCTTTATTTTTTTGAAAAAAGTGATACAGAGCAATGGCGATAATACAACCAGAAATAACCGCACTAACGGTTGCAATAAAAGCGCCTAAAAGATTAGAAACTTGCAGGCCAACGAAGGTTGAACTATTGACGGCTAATGGTCCAGGTGTCATTTGAGAAATTGTAATGATATCTGTAAATTCTTTGGTTGTGAGCCACTGATTTTCAACGACTAGTATTTTTTGAATGAGCGAAATTGTTGCATAACCACCACCAATACTGAATAAACCGATTTGGAAAAAATAGAAAGCAAGTAACAGATAAATCATGCTATTTTTCACCTCCGGAATCTCTAAGGAGGAAAAGCATTAGTAAGATGGTTCCAGCGATGAGAAGCATTGGGTGTAGATTAAAGAAATAGTTTAAAACAAAGCTTACAATCGGAATAATAAGTAAAACCTTTTGTGATTTTTTAGCGATTTGTTGAAACATCGTAATCACTAAATCGACAATAATTGCTGCAACACCGGCTTCCATTCCTCTTAAGACACCATTGACCATGGGATTCGTCGCAAAGGCAGAATAGCTATAAGAAACAATCGATAAAATAATGAATGAAGGAAGAATTCCTGCCAACCCACTAACAATTGCTCCCGTTTTTTTATTAATCCGATAGCCAACAAGTACAGCTAAATTAATCGCAATCGCACCAGGAGAGGTTTGCGAGATGGTTGCCAGTTCATACAATTCGTCTTTTGAGAGGTAGTTCTTTTGAATGACAAAATATTTCTCCATCATCGGAATCACGACGTATCCGCCACCAAAGGTAAACATGCTAATGAAAAAATTAATGAGAAATAATTCTTTGTTTTTAGTCAAAAAATCATCCTTTCCTTAATAATATCAACTTTAATTATACCATTAAAACCCTTATAAAATAAGGAATTTAACGTTTTTTCTGACTATTGATAAAAAAGATTATTATTGAACTTGACAAAAATGATAAATGAGATTATTATGAGTTTATGATTAAATTTAAATAATTAAACGCGTAGAAAAAGAAAGTAAAATTATGTCGAATTTCTAACAGAGAACCTTGGTAGCTGAGAAGAGGTGAAAGGAAACGAATTTGAAAATGGCTTTTGAGCGGGTGTCTCGAGAATATTATTTTTAGAGATACACGGAAATTCCCGTTAGAAAAATCACAGTGTCGCATAAGTATGCCGCACTGGAAGATGAGGTAAAAGTAGGAATGCTTTTATGAATTAAGGTGGTACCATGTATGTTTATACATCCTTAGAAGAGAAAAACTCTTCTAGGGATTTTTTTGTTTTTAATCAAGAATAAGGAGGATATAAAATCAATTAAGCAACTTAAACAGGATTTGGAAAATACAACTAAATTAAAGACAAACACTCAAAAGGAGAACGATAATTATGACAGAAAAGTTTGAAACGATTCAATTACACGGTGGACAAACCATTGATCAAGATACTGGAAGTCGAGCAGTTCCGATATACCAAACAGCAGCCTTCGTTTTCGAAGATGCCGAGCAAGCCGCTAATCGCTTTGCCTTATCGGAAGGTGGCAATATTTATTCACGGATAACGAATCCAACGAATGATGTCTTAGAGCAACGTTTAGCTTTGTTAGAAGGTGGTGTGGGTGCTTTAGCAACTGCGTCTGGCTCAGCCGCAATTACTTATGCAATTCAAAATATTGCTAAAAACGGTGATCATATTGTTTCTGCAACTAGTATTTATGGTGGTACATATAATTTGTTTTCACATACGTTACCTGATTTTGGTATTACAACCACTTTTGTTGATGGGGAGGACCCAGAAAATTTCCGTCAAGCGATTCAAGAGAACACAAAAGCTATTTTTGTTGAATCTTTAGGTAATCCGGATATTGCGATTTTAGAATTAGAAAAAATTGTTGAAATTGCGCATGAAGCTGGTATTCCAGTAATTGTTGATAATACTTTTGCCACACCGTATTTATTTAAACCGTTTGACTATGGTGCGGATATTGTTGTCTATTCAACAACAAAGTATATTAGCGGTCACGGTGTCACACTGGGTGGCGCGATTGTCGATTCGGGAAATTTTGATTGGACGAATGGAAAGTTCCCACGCCTCGTTGAACCAGATCCGAGTTATCATGGCGTTTCTTGGGTTGAGGCAGCTGGAAAAGCAGCGTATATTACTCGTGCCCGGACAATTATTTTACGAGACACAGGAGCATCAGCGGCGCCCTTTAACTCATGGTTAACTTTATTAGGGCTAGAAACATTGTCACTTCGCCTTGAAAGACACGTTGAAAATGCACAAAAAGTTGCGGAATTTTTAGAAAGTCATTCTAAAATTGCTTGGGTCAGCTACCCAGGATTAAAGAGTAGTAAATATTATGATTTAGGGCAAAAATATTTTCCTAAAGGAGCAAGTGCGATTTTCACCGTGGGATTAAAAGGTGGAGCACAAGCAGGAAAAAAACTAATTGATGAAACAAAAATATTCTCATTGTTAGCCAATGTCGGTGATGCAAAGTCATTAATTATTCATCCAGCTTCAACGACGCACTCACAATTATCAGAAGAAGAATTAGCCGCCGCAGGAATTAAACCAGAAGCGGTTCGCCTTTCGGTCGGTATCGAAAATATTAATGACCTAATCAATGACCTCGCACAAGCACTAGAAACAATTGGCTGAGACTATGAATTAAAATTAAATAATCAAGTGATCCTTTCCATTCATTTTTGGAGAGGTTTTTTTAATGGTTAAGTGGTCTGAAATGTTGATTTCAGTGGGTTTTGTGTAAAAATGTCCTTGTAAAATGAAATGGGATAGGCTAGTCTGTACGTGTAAGAAGACTCTCAATTTTTTAGATAAAAGACAAGCAGAAAAAGAATTTTTATTAGACAAACATCAATACGTGCCATCATATTCGCAGGAAACAAGAGAAGTTATTTTAGCACATTTTCGTTCAATCATTAGTCATTATGTAAATTATTTAGTAAATGGATCAGCAATTGAGTGTTATTGGAAATGATAGCTGAAATATACATATCTTATGGGAGATAAAGGCCGCTTAGATTTGGGGGCAAAAAATGTGCCGTTGATGTCGATGGTATTTGCTCGTTATTAAATGGCGTCAATTGACAACTGAATTTAAATGATAGTTTGTTTATTAATTTTTTTGATATCGTTTGAGTCACCAGTTTTTCTGCCTAGCATGAATGAGATAGGACTTATTATGTCCGATTAAAATGGAAAAATAACATTATCTAATTTGCTTATTTGATGGACTGGAATGAACCTTTAAAGCATGCTATAGTAGTTAGTAAATAACACGGCAAGGTGCTAATAGAGAGGGAGCAGATAAAATGGCAACATTACCAAATTGTCCACAGTGTCAATCGGAGTATACTTACGAGGATCGCGGACTTTTCATTTGTCCAGAATGTGGACACGAATGGTCAGGTGAAGAAGTTTCTGAAAAGGAAGCAGAATTTATCGTCAAAGATATTAATGGTAATCAATTAGCTGACGGAGATAGTGTCACAATTATGAAAGATTTAAAAGTAAAAGGTGCACAAGGCCCTTTAAAAATGGGGACAAAAGTAAAGAATATTGGTCTTGTTGATAGTGATCATAATATTGATTGTAAAATTGATGGTTTTGGCCCGATGAAATTAAAATCAGAGTTTGTAAAAAAGCTTTAATAATTGTCTTAAAGCCTTATTTTATCCGCTTTTCTTCGTGATAAAATAAGGCTTTTTCTATTTCTGGAAATCATTGAAATTGATTTGAAAAAAATCGTTTGAAAGGGAATTTTTACTTTCTTGAACTATGGTAATATTTAAGATGACATGCAAATAAATGAACCAAGGATATTCAAAAATAATAGGACTTCACACTTTGCGTATCCCTTACCCGATGCGGTCAATACAGTGATTAAAATTGAATTGAAAGATTAAAAAAATGGCCTCGTCTGAAAAAAAGACGAGGCTATTTCTTAGTTATAAGCTTTATTTTTTTGTTTCGAAGCATTTAAAGGACAATGAGGTTGTAGATAATTTAATTGTGGAATTTGTTGGATTGTTTCAGAGCCTTCAATTAACAAGCCAGCTCCTTCATGGGTACAATTATATACAACGGCACTGGTTTCGCAACTAATGTGAAAATTTCTTGCCGTTTGTTGGTCATTCCAAAAAAGCTCTTTGACAAGTTCAGATGAGCGATCTTCTAAAAACATCGAATAGTCGCCATGCTTTGTAAAAAAATTTTCCACGACGGATTCACAGTAGGGTTGTTTAGTCGCTAAAATTTCGTATTGTGCAGTTAATAAAAACTCACGCGCGATCTTTTTTCCTTGAATCTGAGCTGCTTTAAAATCGAGCGCCATTTTATAAGCGAGATTCATATACGTATTCCGCACTTCTAATGGGATACGTTGAAAAGCTAGTGCCGCAGTAACCGATTTTTGATTGACGATAGGTAAGATAGTTAAATTGATTTTTTCAGTACTGTCGTTGGAAAAAGCAAGTAAGGTTTCTTCTGCCTCAACGGAGCGTCTGTCTAGTGGATTGACGAACAGATAAATCTCGATCAATGGATAAACCCCCAAATGTTTTTTGATGAATGCCATCATCTATAGTGAACAAAAGCGAGCAAAGTGTCGGGCTGTTATTCATTGAAACTTTAACAGATTCTCTCAAAAAATAGAAATAAAACACCTCTTATTGATTTTTAATTGCTCTGATGATTTTATTTTCACTTGGAATTTGAGTAATATTAAACCTAGCCAAAAACTCTTCAAAATCATGTTTTCCTTGTGCTTCATTGGTTACTTCAAGCTCTAATTCATAATCATGTGCTTGGCCATACCAACTTTCATCGAGTGCTAACAAGCCAATGGGCAGTTGAATTTCATAGCGTTTGGTTCGCAAGCGAGCGACGGGCTGTAGTGTTTCAGTAGAAATATCGTGTGATTCCAAAGCAGCGGCAACGGCTCCATTTTTTAGAATACTTTTTGTTTCTATAAGAGTGTCTAGTTGTTCAGCGGATAAATAATCGGTGATTTCTAATAAACCTAACCCATCCGTCGGACACTTCAACGTTAATTCTCCATCTTTTTCAAATTGACGAATTCGTAAACCGAATCGTTTTTGACGAAGCTTTTGATCGGGTGTGTCAAAGTAAATATTTGTTTGATCAATAAATGATTGTTTGTCTAATTGGTAGTGTTGATAGATTTTTTGGTAATCATTGGCACTTAAAAGGGTTTTGAATTCAATCTCAAGTTCTTGTGTCATAATTAGCCTCCATTCAATGAGTTCTAACGTATTGTATCGCATATTTCTAAAAAAAGAAAAGAAGGTTTTATCAGAAGGCTAAAGATTTTAGCTAAACTGTGATAAAATAGGGTAGAATCTGAGTTGAAAGACAAGAGGGATGGAAAATGGAGAGAAATTGGGATTTATTTTTAGCACCGTACGAGCAAACTGTTTCAGAGTTGAAAGTAAAGCTCAGAGGCATTCGAAAACAGTTTCGGGAGACAAATCAACACGTGCCCATTGAATTTGTGACAGGTCGAGTCAAACCAGTAGATAGTATTTTGGCGAAATCGAGTTTAAGAAAGATTCCTCTTGAACGATTAGAAGAAGAAATGTCCGATATTGCTGGTTTACGAATAATGTGTCAATTTGTTGATGATATTTATCATGTCGTTCAATTGCTAAGAAATCGCAAAGATATGCAAATTATCATTGAACGCGATTATATCGAAAATAAAAAAGAGAGTGGTTACCGCTCATACCATTTAATTGTTGAGTATCCCGTACAGTTACTTGAAGGCGAAAAAAAGATTTTAGCCGAGATTCAAATTCGAACGTTGTCGATGAATTTCTGGGCAACGATTGAACATTCATTAAACTATAAGTACCAAGGTGACTTTCCAGTCGAAATTAGTGAACGGTTGCGTCGAGCAGCAGAGGCCGCGTATCAATTGGATGAAGAGATGTCAAATATTCGTGTTGAAATTCAGGAAGCACAACGCTTATTCTCACATGGAAAGGGAACGAGTGATGATACGAATTATCGAACGGCTGCAGAATGGGGTGAAACGAAGGGATGGAATCCTTAAAAGTTGCATTGGTCTATAATCAAGTTGCACAATCAGTTGCTGCGGCTGAAAAATTAAAAAAATTACTCGTCGCTTCAGGTAATACTTTGGATCAAGAAAATCCGGATATCGTGATTTCGATTGGTGGCGATGGTACATTACTATCAGCTTTCCACCTATATATTCATCGTTTAGACCATGTCCGTTTTTTAGGTGTTCACACGGGTCATTTAGGTTTTTATACAGATTGGCGTGATTATGAGTTAGAAGAAATGGTTGATTCTCTTTGTAGCAATCAAGAGGAAAATGTCAGTTATCCACTGCTTGATATTGTTATTCGCTATCGTGATGGACGAGCAGATAAACACTTTTTTGCATTAAATGAATCAACGATTAAAAGTTTACATCGCACGATGGTTGCTGATGTTTATATTAAAGAAGAGTTATTTGAACGTTTCCGTGGCGATGGTGTTTCAATCTCGACGCCAACCGGTTCAACGGCTTACAATAAAAGTATTGGTGGAGCCGTGCTTCATCCAAGTATTGAAGCGATGCAACTGACGGAAATTGCTTCACTAAATAACCGTGTTTTTCGTACGGTTGGTTCCCCGTTAGTGATTTCAAAAGATGATTGGGTTGAAGTTCGTTTACCGAAAGGTGGCGAATTTATTGTAACCGTCGATCAATTTAGTGTGCAACAAGCGGATATTGCTTCGGTCTATTATCGTGTTGCACCAGATAAAATACGCTTTGCCTCCTACCGCCATATGAATTTTTGGCATCGTGTAAGGGAAGCTTTTATTGGAGATTTGAATTAGATGAAATTTCATTACGCATTTAGTAAAAATGAGCAACAACAAATCAAATTTTTTTTAAAAGAGCAAGGAGTCTCTAAAAAACTCTTGGCAAAAATTAAATTTCACGGTGGGCAAATTTTAGTCAATGACGAAGAACGCAATGTTTTGCATTGGTTGCAGTCTGGTGAAATGGTCACAATTGTGATTCCAGATGAAGGCGAACATGAAACACTGAAAATTGATGAGACACCAATCGAAATAGTCTTTGAAGATGAGCATTTATTAATTGTGAATAAACCATCTGGGGTGTCATCGATTCCGGCGCAATACCATCCAAATTATACGATGGCTAATCGGGTCAAAGCGTATTATAAGAGACAAAACTATGTGAACCAGGTTGTCCATGTTGTGACGCGTCTTGATCGAGACACATCCGGTCTGATGGTGTTTGCTAAACACGGTTTTGCCCATTCAAGGCTAGATGAACAATTAAGAAACCGTACGTTTCATAAAAAATACAAAGCTTTAATTACGGGAGAAATGACCGAACTAATGGCGCATGCTATTTTTAAACAACCAATCGGTCGCGATTTGAGCTCAATTATTAAGCGCCAAGTCACTATTGCCGGGCAATCAGCAGAAACTGAGTATTGGTTAGCTAAAAAAAATCATGAAGTTGCACTTGTCGATATTCAGCTACACACAGGAAGAACACATCAAATTCGAGTGCATTTTTCAGCCAATGGCTATCCATTAATTGGCGATGAATTATATGGTGGTCGAATGGATTTAGGTATTGAACGTCAAGCGCTACACTGCTTTGATTTAAAATTTACTCATCCATTCACACAAGAACAACTCCATTTTCAACAACCGCTTCCAGCCGACATGGAAGCCATTCAACGAATACTTTAAGAAAGGGGTGGGAAAGATGGATGAAAACCAAGAATTAGCATTGAGTTTTTCTAAAATCAAACAGTATTTAGCAACAAATCAAATTCAAGAATTTAGAGATAGTTTCTTAGATCTCCATTTATATGAGCAAGGTGAGTTTTATCAGTCGTTGACACAAGAAGAACGCGTCCATCTTTACTCTTATCTTTCACCTAAAGAAGTCGCCGATGCTTTTGACTTAATTGAAGAAGATAAAGAGACGATGACTGATTATTTATCTGAAATGCGGCCAAGCTACGCAGCAGCAATGTTGTCAGCGATGTATACGGATAACGCAGTCGATTTTTTAAACTTACTAGGAAAAAAAGAAACAGCAAAATATTTAAGCTTAATGTCAAACGAAGAGGCTGCTGAAATTAAAGAACTCTTGCATTATGAGGACGATACAGCAGGTTCCATCATGACAACGGAATACGTTTCAATTGTAGCCAATCAGACTGTTCGTTCAGCAATGCACGTTTTAAAAGGTGAAGCAGATTTTGCAGAAACGATTTACTATATTTACGTTGTGAATCAAGAAAATCAATTAGTTGGTGTTATTTCATTGAGAGATTTAATTATCAATGATGATGATACGCTAATTAGTGAGATTATGAGTGAACGGGTTATCTCTGTCCACGTGGGCGATGACCAATTTGACGTTGCACAAACATTCCGTGATTATGATTTCTTAGCTTTACCAGTAACGGACTATGATGACCATTTGTTAGGGATTGTGACGGTCGATGATATCATTGATGTTATTGATGATGAGGCGACTAGTGATTACTCGGGATTAGCTGGGGTTAACGTGGAAGAAGTCAGCGAAGCACCATTAAAGGCAGCCGCACGTCGCTTACCGTGGCTAATTACCCTTTTATTTTTAGGAATGGCAACTGCCACTTTAATTGGAGAATATGAAGAATTGGTTAGTGAAGCTAGTATTTTAGCCGTTTTTATTTCACTTATTACCGGAACTGCCGGAAATGCTGGAACACAATCACTAGCCGTTGCAGTCCGTCGTTTAGCAATGAATGATTCCAAGAGTAATACTTTTATTCGCGTTATTATCTCGGAAGTTTTAACGGGATTAATTACGGGGTTAATTACGGGGCTAACGATTTTTATCATTGTTTCTATTTGGAAAGGTAACCCAATACTAGGAGCAGTGATTGGATTTGCAATGATGGCAGCCATTACCGTTGCTAATTTAGCAGGTAGTTTTATCCCAATGTTAATGGATCGTTTAGGTTTTGATCCTGCGGTAGCAAGTGGACCCTTTATTACAACATTGAGTGACTTAACCAGTGTTTTGATTTATTTTAATATTGCGAGTTTATTTATGAGTTCTTTTATATGAGTGTTTGTTAAAAAAATTAGATTTAAGAATCAAGTAACAGTCTTTTAAAGTAGAGAGGATGTATCTCAGACCCCTACTTTAAAAGGCTGTTTTCGTGTGTGTTTTCTACATGATTTTTTGAAGGACGTGCTAAAATAAAGGCAAGAATAGAAATCGAGGTGTTCAATCATGAAAAAAGTCCTCTTGTATTTGATGCTTGTCTCATTTTTATCCCTGGTTGGTTGTGCGAGTCAAGCCTTTCGTCCTTCCGATTTAGAACCATCGACCGCAGTTGTTACAGAAGGCAAAATTAAGGGGAACGTGAAAGAAGAACAAATTCAATCCTTTAAGGAAAAGATCACACTCGTTTTTGAAAATTTGACAGATACAGTCTATTATTATGGCGTCGATTTTACGCTAGAAGTTGAATTGGATGATACATGGTATCAAGTGCCTTTTGATGAGGGTGTAGCTTTTATTGAAATTGCCATGCTATTAGAAGGCAAAGCGATGAATGAAGAAGTCATTGATTTAGCGGATTACTTTGATAAATTACCGGCTGGCAACTACCGAGTGATTAAACATTTCCAAGCAGAGGAGCAAACTATCACGATCGCACCAACTTTTGAAGTGAAATAAGAAAAAACAATAAAATAAACACCCGATTTGCAATCGGAACTGGCTAATGAAAATGGGACAGTATAAAAAAGCACCTCCTGTTAACTTCAAGTAAAATGAATTTAACAGGAGGTGCTTTTTTAGAATATATGGGATCTTTAATATAAATATTTTTTGAATTAAAATCGACAATAACGCCCGAGTGGATGAGGGTAGTACTTGATATTACCAGTGGGACATGATCGATTCGTTCGGTAAGTGTATTTTTGTCAATGTCAATGGCGTAATAATTTAAAAGCATGGCTAGTGTGGTAACTTCATAACCGCTAATCAAGGGAAGTGCTTCTAATTGATGGATAAAAGGAGCCTCAAATAACATTTTCAATTATTTGCTAGTTTACCTTTTTCTTTCTCGTTTGTTTCTATCTGTCGATTTTGCTTAAGTTTGATTAGTAGTAGAATCAAGATGACATAGGAAAAGAGAACTAAATAAATAATTACAATCATTCTTTGTGTCGTTTGAGAGCTTTCTTTTCGAAATTGTTGAAAGATCTAATGATAAACATAGTCTTTCTAAAAGTTCTTGATACTCGTGATCACACTCTTTTGATTAAGTTAAATCCTAGTGACTAGTTATATATTTTTAGAGATAGTCATGCTATAATGAACTGCCTCTATCGTAGTGGAATATATAAAAAGATAAATATTTAGTAAGAAAGAAGGAAAAACATGAACAAACGTTGGTCAATTGAAAGGATTCGTGAGTTTGTTGAAAAGAATTCAGATAGTAAACTGTTAACCATGGAATACCATGGATTTTCACAAGATTTGTTATTTGAATGCTCTTGTGGGAATCGTTTTGAAAAAAAATTCAAAAAATTTAAAGATAATCATCAAAGAAAATGTGAAGTCTGCCAACCACCAAAAGCTTCACGATAGATTATCAAGAATCTTATGATACTAATAATATTAATTCTCAAGTGTTTTTTTTAAGGAGGATAAAGGACTGTATGTGAAGTTTTCAGACGGTTGTTCAATGGGAGTTAATAAGTTTTATGTAAACATGTAATAGTAAATCCCGGAACTGGTATGATGAACGAACGCCATAGCTATTCAAGTCGAAAAAAGAGAATTACAATGGTTTAATTATTACTGGAAAAATGCATAGTTCAGGTGTTGATGAGCCGATTATGACCAAAGAAGCAATTCAACAATTTACCGATGCAGGTGCTGATATTTTATTATTGCCAGCAGTCGGAACTGTGTTCTTGCTTTTGACCAAGCAGAAAAAAACCGTAAAAATGGCTAAAATCTTGAGCATGCTAACAATGTCTGCAATTGGAACGAGTCAAGAAAGTGCTTCACCAGAAACCATTCGTCAAATTGCGTTATGGAACAAAATGTGTGGCGTGGATTTACAACATATTGGTGATGCAGGCTACAGTGGTGTCACTCCATGTTAAAATATTTACCATATGTCTGTTGCTATTCGTGGGATGAAACATACGATTCAAAGTATGTTTCGTTCAATCGTTAATAAAATGCAAAAAGGATAGAAGGCACGGGCTTTTCTATCCTTTTTTGATAGAAAGTGAGAATCAAAATGATCAATAAACAATCCGTGTAATTTTTAATTAAAATTATTGTAGGAAATGCGTTACTAGCTTTAGCCTACGCGAAATGGATGGTTCCGTATACGATTATAAATGGTGGTGTGACGAGCTTATCTTTAGTCGTACAAAAAAATGCTTCCTATTGATTTACCCTTGATTACAAATAGTTTAACCGTTATATTGCTGATTATTTGTGCAGTATTTTTAGGAAGAAGTTATTTAATGAAGTCGATAGTGGGCAGTTTATCTTACATGTCATTTTTTAGTTTGTTTTATTTTTTACCCTTTGAATGGATGACATGGCTCCACTTGATTTTATGTTAGCCTGTATTGTCATCGCATTTGGCTATTATTGCTGTTTATCGGAAGGGTCAACGACGGTTGGCGTCGACGTAATTGCTTAAATCATTCACTAAAAACATCCGAAAATCGAAGTTGCCAAGATGATTCGTTATTTGAATATTGCCGTTTTGATTTTAGGTTTAATGGCCTATGGGGTTCCGTCAGTCATAATTGGGTTTTTATTTAGTGTTGTTTATACTTGGTCTTTAGGTAAGTTTTTACTAATAGGTATGATGAAACACTCAGATGTCAAAGAAACGGTCAAAAATTAAAATGTGTATTTTTTGTGAGTGATATGTAAGTGAAACACATATTGTTTTGGATTCGCTTTCTTAGTGGAGCGAGAACTATAAAACATAGGAGGATTGAGGAAAGATGATTGAATTTCCAAAAGATTTTTTATGGGGTGCAGCAACATCGGCTCCACAAACTGAAGGAGCCGCACTAGTTGATGGTAAGAGTCCGTCGACTTGGGATAGATGGTTTGAAATGGAGCCGGAATTATTTTTCGATCAAGTTGGACCAAACGATACATCAAACATCTACTATCAATACAAAGAAGATGTTGCTTTAATGAAAAAAATGGATATGAATTCGTATCGTACATCAATTGCGTGGACACGTTTGTTACCTGATGGAAAAACCTTAAATCCAAAAGCAGTAGCCTTTTACCGTGATTATTTTCAAGAAATGATCAATAACGGTGTTGAGCCGATTATCAACTTGTTTCACTTTGACATGCCTTGGTGGTTAATGGAAAAAGGTGGTTGGGAAGCAAGAGAATCAGTCGATCATTTTGCTTTTTATGCTAAAACAGCGTTTGAACAATTTGGTGATTTAGTTAAAAAATGGGCAACTTTTAATGAGCCGTTAGTTCATATTGAATGTGGTTACATGGGTGATGCACACTGGCCGAAAGTTCGTGACTTCAAACGGGCGATTCAAGTGGGTTACCATACGATGTTAGCTCATGCTCAGGCGGTTGAAGCCTATAAAAACAATCCGCATAACGATGGACAAATTGGTATCATCTTAAACTTATCACCAGTTTACGCCAAAAGTGATGAGCCAGCCGATCAAGAAGCACGTCATAAAGCAGATTTAATATATATTCGTAGCTTCGTTGATACGGTAGTTTTAGGTTACTTCCCAGAAGAATTGATTGAAATGTTCCGCGAGAGTGATTTATTGCCACAAGTTGAAGAAGGCGATCGCAAAATATTTGAAGATAATATTGTTGATTTTGTTGGTGTAAACTACTATCAGCCATTGCGTGTACAAGCAGTTGAGAATCCAGTATTCCCAGCACAATCACCTGGTGCCTGGGCCCGTGGTTATAACTGGCCTGAAAAGCGTATCAATCCTCACCGTGGATGGGAAATCTTCCCAGAAGGAATTTATACGATAGCGATGCGTATGAAAAACGATTATGGTAATATGCCTTGGTTCATTTCTGAAAATGGCATGGGTGTTGAAGGTGAAGAGAAGTTTATGGATGAAAATGGAATCATTCAAGATGATTACCGAATTGAATTTTTAGAAGAACATCTAGAGTACCTTGCGCAAGCCATTGAAGAAGGCAGTAATTGTTTTGGTTATCATATGTGGACGTTTTCTGATTGCTGGTCATGGTTAAATGCTTATAAAAATCGCTATGGTTATTACCGCATTAACCGCGATGATAACTATCGACGCTCAGATAAAGCAAGTAGTTACTGGATGAAAGCAGTGATTAATAATCATGGATTTGAAAGAGGAGCAAAATAATGTTTCTCAAATTTTCTTTGCAGTCATGCAAAAACAAAGTAATGCTGTTTTTGCGACACAAACGCAAATTGAAAGTTTCTTAACGAAATTATTTGCCGATAAATAACAAAAATCGATTAGCGGGAGAGTTCCTGCTAATCGATTTTTTGATTTCTCAAGTCATTTATAAATTGTGCTAAGTTTAGATCCTGTAAAAAAACCACTCACTATCGATAAAATAGCGAGTGGTTCTTTTGATTATCTTGTTACCATTACTTCATCGACTAAGCCGTATGCTTTTGCTTCTTCAGCAGACATGAAGTTATCGCGGTCTGTATCTTTTTCAATGACCTCGATTGGCTGACCTGTACGTTCAGCTAAGATTTTATTTAAGCGATCACGTGTTTTTAAAATGTGACGGGCAGCGATTTCGATTTCAGTTGCTTGTCCTTGAGCACCGCCTAATGGTTGGTGAATCATTACTTCTGCGTTTGGCAAAGCAAAGCGTTTGCCTTTTGTACCAGCCGCTAATAAGAAACTACCCATTGATGCAGCCATACCCATTACAATTGTTTGGACATCGGCTTTAACGAAGTTCATTGTATCAAAAATAGCCAAACCTGCCGTTACGCTACCACCAGGAGAATTGATGTACAAGTAAATATCTTTTTCAGAATCTTGCGCATCTAAGAATAGTAGTTGGGCAATGATTGTGTTTGCTAAATCGTCTGTTACTTGACCACTTAGCATAATGATGCGGTCTTTTAGTAAACGTGAGTAGATGTCATAAGCTCTTTCACCGCGAGATGATTGTTCGATGACTGTTGGAATTAAATTCATAGGAAATAATCCTCCTTTTTAATTTTGCTAAATTTCACTAATAGCATAACATACCTACCGTGAATTAAATAGAATAAATCTTTATTTAGCTAGATAAAGTATAACCCCAAGGTCAATAAAGGTCAAATAAAAAAACTGAATAAAAAAATCAAAATATGTTAGAATGAATAAAGATAAGTAAAGGGGTGGATAGTTGAAATGTCAATGTTTATTGCAAGCCTAAGTGGTGTGATTGTCGGGGGCCTGTTAGTCGGGTTAGCATTTTACTTATATATGCGTTTACGTCATCAAAGAGAGCAAAGAGACCGTCTGATGATGCATAAAGTTCGCGAAATTGAAACGCTGATTACTCTGAACCAAAAAGTCATGGAAATTTTAGAAAAACGCATCTTGCTGATGGATAAATATGTAAGCTTTGATGCATTTGATGATTGTTATATTACTGTGGATGACTACGTCTATTTACAATCTTATGCCGCTCATAATAGTTTTTATTTGCCTAATCATTTTTTAGAAGAATTTTTCAAACAAATTTCGATGCGTAAGGCGGTACTTTCGCCAGAAGAGACAATTGCAATTGGTGGCTATACGTTCCGAGGTGGACGTGTCATTATGGAGCAATTATCTGATAAAATTACCGAGATGATTTATGAGCGCAAAATACAATTGAAGAAAATGACAAAAGAACCCATGTCTTTATTTTCAAAAACATTTTAATCAATAACAAGAAAAATAAAGTGAGATATTAGATGAAAAAAATAATAGTCATTGTCGGACCGACTGCGGTAGGTAAGACAGCGTTAAGTATTGAATTAGCGCAAAAATTTAATGGCGAAGTGATTAATGCCGATTCGATGCAAGTGTATCGCGGATTGGATATTGGGACAGCCAAAGTAACGTCAGAAGAAGCCCAAGGGATTACTCATCATCTATTAGATATTTGTGAATTAGAGGATGCCTATTCGGTTGCTCGCTTTCAAGTAGATGCTCGTCAAAAAATTGACGAAATCACAGCTAAAGGCAAGTTGCCAATTATCGTTGGAGGAACAGGATTGTATGTTCAAAGTCTCATCTACGACTACCAATTAGGAAAGAAATCTAGCGATGTGCAACCGGAAGTTCGCAAAAAATATGAAGCCTATGAGCAGACGCATGGTAAGGAGGCTCTGTGGGAATTATTAAAAGAACGTGATCCTTTAGCTGCACAAGCGATTCATTTAAACAATGTTCGTAAAGTCGTTCGTGCCTTAGAAGTTTTTGAAATAACCGGGAAAAGTATTTTAATGCCGGAAAAAGAACCAGAGAAATTGTATGATGATTTTTTAATAGGTTTATCAACGCAACGAGCACTTTTATATCAACGAATCAATCAACGGGTGCATCAAATGTTGGATCAAGGTCTAGAAGAAGAAGCCGGATATTTATTAACAAAGCATCCAGATAGTCAAGGTGCTTTGGGAATTGGCTATCAAGAATTTAAACCTTATTTTAATGGCGAAGCTTCATTAGAGTCGGTAATTGAAACAATTCAACTTCATTCTAGACGTTATGCGAAACGGCAATTAACGTGGTTTAGAAATCGGATGCAGCCTCATTGGTTCGATTTAGTTCAAAAACCGAACGAAGTGAATACAATTGAATTTGAAATTAAAAACTGGTTGAAAGGAGCGAAAGAAGAATGAGCGAAGAAATGCAAGAACGCGTCATTTTAGTTGGCGTTGAGACCGAAATAAACTATCAATATTTTGAAGAATCAATGCTTGAGTTAAAAAACTTAACGAAGACGGCTAAAGGGGAAGTAGTATTTTCGTTAAGTCAAAAGCGTCCGCAAATTGATCGTAAAACGGTTGTTGGTAAAGGGAAAATCGAAGAACTAAAACAATTAATTGAGCTTCACGAAGCGCAATTAGTGATTTTCAATCATGAATTGACACCGCGCCAAAGTCAAATTATTGGCGATGAATTAGGTATCGCAGTGATTGATCGTGTTCAGTTAATTTTAGATATTTTTGCGATGCGTGCCCGTTCAAAAGAGGGGAAACTACAGGTTGAATTGGCGCAATTAGAATATTTATTGCCACGACTAATGGGTCAAGGAAAAATGCTTTCGCGTTTAGGCGGAGGGATTGGAACGAGAGGGCCAGGGGAAACCAAACTAGAGACTGATCGTCGTCATATCCGCAACAAAGTTACCATTATCAAAAGAGAGTTAAAAGAAGTTGAAGCGCATAGAAATCGAACGCGTCAAAAACGTCAAGATAATGAAGTTTTCCAGATTGGTTTAATCGGTTATACGAATGCTGGAAAATCAACGATTCTAAATATCTTAACTCAAGCCCAAACGTTCGAGGAAGATCAATTATTTGCGACACTTGATCCTTTAACGAAAAAATGGCGCTTACCAGAAGGGTTAGAGGTGACGTTAACGGATACCGTTGGGTTTATTCAAGATTTACCGACGCAATTAATCGATGCTTTTCATTCAACGCTAGAAGAGAGTAAAGGGATGGATCTTTTACTACACGTTGTCGACGCTAGTTCAGAGAACCGACAACAACATGAAGAAACGGTTACGAAATTAATGGAGGAGCTAGACTTAGGCGCGATTCCTGTTTTAACAATTTATAATAAATCAGATAAAATTGCCAATCCATTACTCTTTGTTCCAACGTTATTTCCGAGTGTTTTAATTTCTGCGAAAACGACACGTGGGAAAGAACAATTAAGCCAAGCGATTAAATTAAAAATTATGGAAATTTTACAGCCTTACACATTAAACTTAGGTCCCGATGAAGGAAAACTATTAAATCAGCTGCAAAGGGAGACGTTGTTGCTGTCTTCTGAATTTAATGAAGACGAACAAGTCTATTTCTTAAAAGGATTTGCTTTCCCACAGTCGATAGCGATTCGTCGTATGGAAAGTACGGAATAAAAAACAATATCAAGAGAGCAAATTGTAAAAGTCATTTTGCTCTTGTTTCGAACTAAAAGATATTTATCAATTAAATAAGTATAAGACTAGGACTGTGTCAAAATCGCAGTCCTGTTTTTTTTTTTTTTTTGAAAAAATTTCTACTAACAAAAATCAACAAGATTTAAACTGCCAAAAAGTGAAGTTGCTCCATTTTATTTTTCTAAGCTAAATAGTTGAAAAGCAGCTCTTTTTACGCCATTTTTTTAGCTATGGAAAAAAAATTTTTTATTTCATGTAAGGAAACCTAACATAGGTGGTTGACAACTGCTTTTTGACTTGGTATATTTTTTTTATAGTCATCTAATCAATCTTTAAGAAAGTAGGATGCTCAATGCAAGAAAAGGAACTTCGTCGTTCAATGTCTGTTTTTCCAATTGGTACAGTGATGAAATTAACCGACCTTACCGCGCGACAAATTCGTTATTATGAGGAACAAGATTTAATCCATCCAGAAAGAAGCGAAGGCAATCGACGCATGTATTCTTTGAAAGATATTGACGTTTTGCTGGAGATTAAAGACTATTTGTCTGATGGTTTGAATATGGCGGGTATAAAAAAACTTTATGAATTAAAAAAAGTAGAAAATGAAACAAAAGCAAAACAACAGTTAACGGATAATGATGTTCGTCGTATTTTTTATGATGAGATATTATCACAAGGTGGATTGTCACAAACAAACCCCTTCCAGAAAAATACAAGAATTTAAGCGTAAAAATCTAAAATATAGAGGATGGAATGAATTATGCCAAGAGTAGAGTACACGATAGCTGAAATTGAAAAAAATGCCCAAGAACAAAATGTTCGTTTTTTACGACTCATGTTTACTGATATTATGGGAACGATTAAAAACGTTGAAGTACCAATTAGTCAGTTAACAAAGGTATTAAACAATAAAATGATGTTTGATGGTTCTTCAATTGAAGGATTTGTACGAATTGAAGAAAGCGATATGTACTTGTATCCGGATTTATCGACTTGGTTAATTTTTCCATGGGAAAGTGAACATGGAAAAGTCGCACGCTTAATTTGTGATATTTACAATCCAGATGGTACGCCATTTGCAGGTGACCCTCGTGGAAACTTAAAACGAAATCTAAAAAATATGAAAGCATTAGGCTTCACCTCATTTAACTTAGGTCCTGAACCTGAATTTTTCTTATTCAAATTGGATGAAAATGGTGAGATTACAATGGATTTGAATGACAAAGGTGGCTATTTCGATTTCTCTCCAACTGACTTAGGTGAAAATTGCCGACGTGATATTGTTTTAGAATTAGAAAAAATGGGCTTTGAAGTGGAAGCTTCTCACCATGAAACCGCACCGGGACAACATGAGATTGATTTTAAATATGCCGATGTCGTTGAGGCGTGTGATAATATTCAAACATTTAAATTGGTTGTTAAAACGATTGCTCGTAAACATGGTTTACATGCGACTTTTATGGCAAAACCAATGTATGGAATCGCCGGTTCAGGCATGCACTGTAATATGTCCTTATTCAAAGGAAATAAAAATGTCTTTTTCGATGAAGACGGTGAGATGCAGTTAAGTGAAATAGCCTATCAATTTATGGCAGGCCTTTTAGAGCATGCGCGTGCCTTTACTGCTGTTTGTAACCCAACGGTGAACTCATATAAACGTTTAGTTCCAGGATTTGAGGCACCCGTATATGTGGCTTGGTCGGGGCATAACCGTTCGCCCTTAATCCGCATTCCAGAGGCGAGAGGATTATCGACTCGGTTAGAATTACGTTCGGTTGATCCAACGGCCAATCCTTATTTGGCAATGGCTGTTTTATTAGAAGCAGGGTTAGATGGAATTCGTCGGGAGTTAACACCACCACCCGCTGTGGATCGTAATATTTACGTGATGACAATGGAAGAACGTGAAGCCGCTCAAATCTATGATCTCCCATCAACCATTCATAATGCCATTAAAGCACTACGAAAAGATCCAGTCATGATTGAAGCACTGGGTCATCATATTTATGGTAACTTTAATGAAGCAAAACGTATGGAATGGGCAGCTTATCGTCAAACGGTTTCTGAATGGGAACGTGAACAATATTTGGAGCTTTATTAAACAGGAATAAAAAACGCTTAAATCAATTGATTTCAAGCGTTTTTTATTCGTTAAATAAGAATGTAAAGCGAATTATGAAAAAACAAGTAAAGTTTCTTGTTTGACTAGTAAAAAGAATGAAACTTTGCTAAAATGAACGTGTTAGTTAGGAATCAAAATTCTTGACAATAAAAGTTTAGTGAAAACTAGGAGGAATTAATTATGCCATTAGTATCAGGAACTGAAATTTTACAGGCAGCTCGTAAAGGCGGATATGCAGTAGGAGCTTACAACACAAACAACTTAGAGTGGACACAAGCGATTTTAGCAGCAGCTGAAGCTAAACAAGCACCTGTTTTAATCCAAACATCTATGGGCGCTGCAAAATACATGGGTGGCTACAAATTAGTTGTTCACATGGTGACAGATTTAATGGAATCTATGAACATCACTGTTCCAGTTGCAATTCATTTAGACCATGGTTCATATGAAGCAGCTTTAGAGTGTATTGAAGCTGGATACACATCAGTAATGTTTGATGGTTCTCACTTACCATTTGAAGAAAACTTAAAATTAGCTAAAGACGTTGTAGAAAAAGCACATGCAAAAGGTATTTCTGTTGAGTGTGAAGTTGGTTCAATCGGTGGAGAAGAAGACGGAATCATTGGTTCTGGCGAATTAGCTGATATCGACGAATGTGTACAAATGGTTGGTACAGGAATTGATTTCTTAGCATGTGGAATTGGTAACATCCACGGTGCTTACCCAGAAAACTGGGCTGGATTAGCTTTCGATCATTTACAAGCAATCTCAGATGCTGTTTCAGCAGCTGCTGGAAGAGAAGTACCATTAGTATTACACGGTGGTTCAGGTATTCCTGTAGAACAAATCCAAAAAGCAATCTCAATGGGTGTTTCTAAAGTTAACGTTAACACAGAATTCCAAGTTTCATTTGCTAAAGCAACTCGCGAATACATCGAAGCTGGTAAAGATTTAGAAGGTAAAGGTTTTGACCCTCGCAAATTATTAGCAGCTGGTAAAGCAGCGATTATCAAAGATGCTGAAGAGCATATTGAAATCTTTGGTTCAGCAAACAAAGCTTAATTAACTGAATGAAATGAAAAGACTTGTCCGCGCGGATAAGTCTTTTTTAATGTCTTTAAACCGCTCAAAATCTCTTGTCTTTTTTCTTTCATAAAAATATGCTAGAATGGGGAATGATTGTAAATAATTAATTGAAAATAAATAGGTGAATTAAATGAAAAAATTAGTAATTCAAGGAAACAAGCCATTAACAGGTGAAGTAACAATTAGTGGCGCAAAGAACAGTGTTGTTGCATTAATTCCAGCTGCTATTTTAGCGAACTCTCCGGTTACCTTAGAAGGCGTTCCTGATATTCAAGATGTCCACTCTCTTATTGAGATTTTAGAAATTATGGGTGTAGAAACCACTTTTAACGAAAATAAATTAATCATTGATCCAACAAATATTGCTTCAATTCCAATGCCAACTGGTAAAATTAATAGTTTACGTGCTTCTTATTATTTTATGGGGGCCTTGTTAGGTAAATTTGGCGAAGGAGTCGTCGGTTTACCTGGTGGTTGTAACTTAGGTCCACGTCCGATTAACTTACATATTAAAGGCTTTGAAGCTTTAGGTGCCAAAGTAACAAATGAGCATGGTGCAATGTATTTACGCAGTGATGAAAAAGGCTTAGTTGGGACACGTATCTTTATGGATATGGTTTCAATTGGTGCGACGATTAACGTGATGCTAGCGGCTTCACGTGCCAAAGGTCGTACAATTATTGAAAATGCTGCTCGTGAACCTGAAATTATTGACGTTGCTACGTTACTAAATAATATGGGTGCCAATATTCGTGGTGCCGGTACAGATGAAATTAGAATTGATGGTGTCGATGAATTACATGGTTGCCGTCATTCAATTATTCCTGACCGCATTGAATCAGGTACTTATTTAGCCTTAGCTGCTGCAGTCGGTAATGGTATTTTAGTTAAAAATGTGATTCATGAACATTTAGAAAGTTTCATTGCAAAATTGCAAGAAATGGGTGTTCAAATGGATATTGGTGAAGATAGTATTTATGTTCATCCAGCTAAAAACTTAAAAGCGATTAATGTCAAAACTTACCCTTATCCAGGTTTTGCGACAGACTTGCAACAACCATTGGCACCATTAATGTTAAAAGCGCAAGGTAGCTCAGAAATTATTGACACAATTTATCCAAAACGTGTCAATCACATTCCTGAACTAGTTCGCATGGGAGCCAAAGCAAGTATTGAAGGCAACATGATGATTTTAAACGGTACCCCACAATTACAAGGTGCAGAAGTTGTTGCCTCTGATTTACGTGCAGGAGCAAGTTTAGTCATTGCGGGCTTGATGGCTGAAGGTACGACTAAAATTAGTCAAGTTGATCATATTTTAAGAGGATATGATCATATTATTGAAAAATTAACTGCTATGGGAGCAGATATTAAAATGATAGAGGAGTAATAAATGCAAGATTATTTAACGATGGCAGAACTCGAACACTGCACACTAAAAGAAGTCTATGCTTATGCACGTTCATTTAAGATTCCATACTATAGTCAAATGAATAAAAAAGAACTTTCGCTAGCGGTGATTCGAGCACAAGCTGAAAAGCAAGGCTTCTTTATTATGGAAGGCATTCTTGACATCGTCAGTCAAGAAGGCTATGGTTTTTTACGTCCAATTAACTATGGCCCAAGTGCAGAAGATATTTATATTTCTTCTTCACAGATTCGTCGTTTTAGCTTACGTAATGGTGATAAAGTTGCTGGAAAAGCACGTCCACCAAAAGAATCCGAACGATATTATGGTTTAATGCATGTTGAAACAGTTAATGGTAAAGAACCAGAAGAAGCCAAAGAACGTCCACATTTTCCAGCTTTAACGCCACTTTATCCAAATCGTCATATGAATTTGGAGACGAACTCGGGCCGTTTGGCGACACGGATGATTGATCTATTTTCGCCAATTGGTTTTGGTCAACGGGGATTAATTGTAGCACCACCCAAGGCTGGTAAGACGAGTATTCTGAAAGAAATTGCGAATGGTATTACGGAAAACCATCCGAATGTCGAATTAATTGTGCTTTTAATTGATGAGCGGCCAGAAGAAGTGACTGATTTAGAACGTAGTGTCAAAGGTGATGTTGTCTCATCAACCTTTGATTTACAACCAAGCAATCATACACGAGTAGCGGAACTTGTACTGGAACGCGCGATGCGTTTAGTAGAAGACAAACGTGACGTCGTGATCTTGATGGACAGTATTACGCGTTTAGCTCGGGCATATAATTTGGTTGTGCCGCCAAGTGGTCGGACGCTTAGTGGCGGGATTGATCCTGCAGCTTTGTACAAACCGAAACGCTTTTTTGGAGCGGCTCGTAATATTGAAGAAGGTGGAAGTTTAACAATTTTAGCGACAGCCTTAGTTGATACTGGTAGTCGAATGGATGACGTCATCTACGAGGAATTTAAAGGTACAGGAAACATGGAACTCCAACTTTCACGTCCATTAGCAGAACGTCGCATTTTCCCAGCCATCGATTTGAAAAAATCAGGTACAAGAAAAGAAGACTTATTAATGTCTGCGGAACAGTTAGAAGAGACTTGGCGTATCCGTAATCATATGACTGGTGATTCATTAGAATTTACCGAGCAGTTCATCCAAATGATGAAAAAGACCAAAAACAATCAAGAATTCTTAAAAGCATTCCAAGATGTGGCCTTCGGTGGAAAAATAACGAAACGTATTAATAAAAGATAATTGCATCTGAAAACGAAACGTGTTAAGATATTCTTGTTGTAAATCGACAATCAACTCTGATTCAGCAAATGGGTCAGGGCAAAGGAGAGAAACATATTATGAAACCAAATATTCATCCAGAGTACCATCCAGTAGTATTCTTAGACTCAACAACAGGTTACAAATTCTTGTCAGGATCAACTAAACATTCTGCAGAAACAATCGAATGGGAAGATGGTAACACTTACCCAGTAATCCGTGTAGAGGTTACTTCTGATTCACATCCATTCTACACTGGTCGTCAGAAATTCACTCAAGCAGACGGACGTGTTGACCGTTTCAACAAAAAATACGGTCTTAAAGACGCTAACGCTGCTGAATAATTCTAGACTTAACAAACGTTGTAATAGCAACGTTTCCGAGGGCTTTCCTTTTGCGAGGAGAGCTCTTTTTTAATTACATAGACTAATGATTAAGGGGCTGAGAAAAAATCTCAGTCCCTTAATCATTAGTCTATCGCCAAAATTTATGATAGTCTTTTTTGTCTTCAATATTGAAGGCAATCATTTCTTTTATCAGTTCTCTATCAATCGGTTGTGTCCATTTGATGCGGAAGATATTATTCGTTCGCTCATAACCGCTTTGATCAATGGTCTCAGCAAAAAGAGTGAGTGTTTTAACTTCAGGTGACACAGAAATATGGTTTTTAGCTAAGCTAAAAGCTAAAATAAAAGTCTCGTGATGGGTGAACATCGGTTGGTTCCAAGCGATACGTGTTTCTAATTCAGGAAATTCTGCTAAAATCCACTCGAATAAATCCCGTATTTTTTCACGGTGTTCAATATTTTCGATGGCGGCTAAATATTCCTCGAAATTTTGCATAAGATAACCTTCTTTCTCATTTTTCTAAATTGTAGCAGATTGATGCAAAAAGCAAAAATAAAAAGTGAATGTGACACAAGCCACATCCACTTTCATTAATCTTCACGCAGACGGCTATACAGCGCAATATCTACGATTCCACGATTATTACGACCAGCTTGGCGTAAAATTCCTTCAAAAGTCACGCCATTTTTTTGCATCACCTTACCGGAACCAGGATTTTCAATATCATGGCTTGCTTCAATTCGATTGACGGTAGTATGGCTGAATAAATAATTAATCACGGCATCGAGTGCTTCGGTCATATAACCTTCTCCCCAATAAGCCTCACCGATTACATATCCGATAATTTTTGTTTTTATCTCGGGTTTATCCTCAACAACATTAATAGTGCCAATTAACTCATCGGTTGCTTGGATGACGATCCCCCAATCTTCATCATCGCTTTTTTCACGTAAGGCTAGACGCGCTTGGGTTTGAGTGATAGATGTATGAGGTGGCCAGGTCAAATATTTCGTGACCGTTTTAGAATTGGCCCAATGGTGAAACATTTGAGGGGCGTCATTAACGGTCAAAGGGCGTAAAATAAGGCATTTTGTTTGAATAGTTACAGTCATTAGAAGATCACTCCTTTTAAATTTGAGCTGATTTGGCTTGTAGTTGATACATTTCAGCATACTGTCCTGCTAGTGCCAGTAATTCTTGATGAGAGCCGTGTTCTTTAATTTCACCTTGTTCCAACAATAAAATTTGATCGGCTTGTTGAATGGTTGAAAGGCGATGGGCGATGATAAAGGTGGTTCGCCCTTTTTTTACTACATTCATCGCATGTTGGATTAAACTTTCCGTTTCAGTGTCAATATGTGACGTGGCCTCATCCAAAATCAAAATTTTTGGATTTTTAGCTAGCGTTCGAGCAAAGGCGATTAATTGGCGTTCACCAGAAGAAAGCGACTGGCCTTTTTCAATCACTTCTTCGTAAATTCCTTTTGGTAGCTTAGCTAATAAAGGGCCGGCACCAACTTTTTTCAAGGCATCGATAACAGCTTCATCTGAGATGCTTTCGTCTTGCATTGTCACGTTACTTTTAATTGTGCCACTAAAGAGATAAGGTTCTTGTAGAACAATGCCCATCTCAGAACGCACACTTTCGCGATTACATGCTTGAATGACTTGATTATCAATCGAAATGTTTCCTTTTTGAGGATCGTAAAAACGAAAAAGTAAATTGATTAGTGAACTTTTTCCAGAAGCTGTATGGCCAACTAAGCCTATCGTTTCACCAGGCTTCACTTGGAAATGAATATCTTTTAAAACCGGTTCATCTGCTTTGTAACCAAAAGTTACATGATCAAAAACAATCGCACCTTTTTCTAAAATTAAAGGAAGGCAAGTATCATTTTCAACCGTTTCATCTAACATTTCAAAAACACGCTCACCTGAGGCAAGAGCTTGTTGTAAGGTAGGCATAATGCGAACAAGTGTTAAAATTGGATCAAATAAACTTGAAATATAGTTGATTAAGATAAAAATCGTTCCCATTGAATAGCCTAAAATACCATTCGTAAATTGAGTACCTAAATAAAGTAATAAACAAAACATGACGAGATTTTTGATAAAAGTTGAAAAATCCCAAGAGAAAATCCCATCGAGCCGAATGGAACGAATCCGATTATCGAGCCAAGCTTGATTCTTTTCTTCAAATTCAGCGGCCATATTGTCTTGTTGATGAAAAATTTGGACAATTGAAACCCCTTGAATGATTTCTGCTGTTAGGCTGTTTAAGTCACTAACGATTTCACGCCAATGCTTATTAATCGGTGTTGCAGCGCGAATATAAAGCCATTGCCACATAGCAAAGAAGGGCAATAGGACTAAAAGAGCGATACCGACTGTCGGACTAATAATGAAAAGAGCGACATAAATCCCGATGACCATTAGTAAGTTGATTACAACTTGATTGCTAAAGTTTTGATAAAAATTGTTACGTAAAACTTCCGTATCATTAACAATTCGAGCTGAGATTTTACCGGCTGGTTTATCATCAAAATAAGAAACAGGGAGTTGTTGCATTTTTTCATGAGCATCATCACGTATTTTTTTACTAACACGATTTGAAGCAAAGGCAAATAATAAAAAACTTGCATAGCCGGTTATCGCGCTAATGATTGTTATTAGCATGAAAAGGCCAAATTGTTGAATTAAAAAGTCGATCGGAATTAATTGATTATTTGTGATGCGTTCAGAAACGATATCAATAATTTGTTTGCCGATCATTGGCGCATAAATTGTTGTAGCAGCCGATACGATGGATAGTAGTAAACCGAAGCCGTAAAAAAGTGGTTCGGTTGCCAAATAACTGAGTAGGCGCTTAAATGTTTTCATGTTGATCGTCCTCCAATTGCTGTTTCAGATGTTGTTGGTAGTACCAGCCCTTTTGTTGCAATAATTGTTCTGGTGTACCGTATTCAGCAATTTTTCCTTGATCCATCACGATGACTTTATGGGCTTTAGCCACAGCAGACAGGCGATGGGTAATAATAATGGTTGTTTGACCTTTTCGAATCGTTTGAATATTTCGTATAATCGCTTGTTCTGTTTTAGCATCAACAGCAGAAAGCGAGTCGTCAAGAATCAGTAATTCCGGTTGGCGAATTAAACCGCGAGCAATCGAGATTCGTTGCTTTTGTCCACCAGAAATCGAAACGCCTTTTTCACCAATTAAAGTATCCAATCCTTCGGTCATCCGGTTTAAGTCTTTGGTGAAGTCAGCGAATTCTACGACATCATGTATTTCTTGTTCAGTCGCTCGATCTTTTCCAAAGCGAATATTATACGCGACATTTTTTGAAAATAAAATGTGTTCTTGAGGAACGTAACCAATTTTCTTTTCTAAATCCGCAATTTGGTAGTGTTGAATCGGTTGTTCATTAATCGAGAGGCTACCAGCGGGATTGACAGGATACTGACGAAGTAATTGACGGATTAAAGTCGTTTTACCACTACCCGTTGGACCGACAATTCCTAAAGTTTCGCCTTGTTTAATTTCTAGATTAATTTTTTCGATAGTCGGCGTCTCATTTGTCGGATATTTAAAGGAGTAATCATTAAAACGAATTGTTTGAATGCCTGATAATTCTGATTGACCAGAAGCTTCAACTAAATCATTTGCTTGTAAAATTTCTTCCACTTTACGGAAGGAAACGTTACCTTGTTGATAAACTAAAACAATATCTGATAAACCCCAAATTGAACCACTCAACATTCCTAAATAAATTTGAAATGAAATGAGTTCACCAATGGTCATTTGTCCCTGACTAATTAAGTAGCCACTATAAGTTAATCCTAGAGCCATGCTAAGTCCGGTAAATAATTTAGCAATTGGACCAACGGCACCGTTATAAAGGACTAGCTGATTGGCTTTTTCTAAAACTTGGTTCGTTCTCTTTTTGAATTGTTGTTGTTCCAACTCTTTTTTACCATACGCCCGAATGACGCGCACACCGTCAACGACTTCTAAAACTTCATTGCTTAATGTTGCGACCGCATCTCGATTGGCTTCGTATAAAATGTCAATCTTTTTCCAGAGCTTAAAGATAAATAAAGCAAAGAAAATCAGCGGTAAGACGCTAAGTAAGGTCACTTTCAAGGAAATCGTTAGAATCATAATAATCAAAATACTAAGCGCCCAAGTAATATTCGAAACAATCAGCATAAAGCCGTAACCGATCGTATCACCCAGAAATTCAATGTCACTCGTCATCCGTGTCATTAAATCCCCGGAGCGAAATCGTTCGTAAAAAGGTGTCCGTAATTGTAATAAACGACGGTAAAGTTGACTACGTAAGCCATTTTGATAGCGATAAGATTGGCCAAAAAGTAGGACAACCCAAGTGATATCAACTAAATAAATTAAAATGATTGCTCCCAAAAAGATGCCTAAATAAAAGAATAAATTTTCATTCGTTAATGTCTGATTGACCATTGAATCAATAAATTGTTGAATGAGATAATTAGGGACAACAGCTAGAGCAGAGGATAATAGCGCAAAAATCGTTGTGATTCCATAAATATAAGGATGTTTTTTAATATAATTCCAAAAAATTGTTAACATGAATTGTACCTCGTTTTCTATAATTTCAATTGTTAAAGAGGAAAAAAGCACACAAAAAAGCCTAGTATCGTCCATCAGTCTGACTGAACAATACTAGGCAAAAATTTCCATAAAAAGTTTACGTCAAAAAGACGTTACTTTGCTACGTTGTACCTATTTGTAAAGGAGTCTGATAAGATATTCGAAATGGATTGGTTGTGTTGTGTGTTCAAGTATTTCATCGTAAAAACTCCTTCCTTTAAAATTTGATAAGCCAAATGTACTATAGATAACGCGTGTTGTAAAGCGTAAAATGAAAATAATTTTAATTTTATTTTAAGAAAATTCGTTTTTTTGTTATTTTATCATCAGACAATTCTTGTTATTTGATGGATTTTTTTATGCATTCGAATCAAACCCTGAATAATTCATAGCTTTAATTCTTTGGCACATTTTATTGAAATATGTATCACTAATATCCCTAT
>NZ_JBHSGT010000021.1:0-11483 GCF_042654605.1 Enterococcus eurekensis | reverse complement strand
TACGACAAAGATACGGATACGATCTACCTATATAATCCATATCAGTTAATGGTACTTGCTCAGGAAGAGTCTGAAACTGAACCAGTCATGTCGTTGGACTATGATGCACCGCAGTTTGGTATGGGACAGATGATCTATCCGGATGGAGAGGATCAGGAGTATCTGACTTATGCCAAGTCACATAAGTATGTACTGTCGCAGAAATTTAATTCGGATAAACCGGAACTGGTGGCAGATCAGTTGACAGAAAAAACGGCGACTGGAGTTCAATGGCTGGATGGTGAGCATGCTGACGGAAGAACAAAACCGGGACAGTTATATGTTGAAGTTTCCGGTAAGAAATATATTTTGATTGGAAATGAGTCACAGCTGCGGGCGATTGGAAGCAATAAGAGCGTGACTCCGAGACTATATGTCTATTACAGCCAAGGGTTGGTAAGTGGATTACTTGGTGGAAAGCCTTTCTACACACCATACTATCCAGGCGATGCGGATCTTGGACTTGATGCTGTTGCAACAGAAGGTGCAACTACCCATTTTTCGGGATTACATCAAAAGCCAGATACAGTAATAGGTGATAACTCTTATCTATATTATAAAGATAATGGTAAGTATAAGCTGGCAGATGTCGATTTGACAAGCGATGGTATTGTTACAGGGCTGTTGGAGGGAGTAGGAGGACTGTTAGGGACATTATTGGGTAGTCTTACAGTAGGAACTGGTAGTTTGTGTGGCGTTAACGACCAAGGGTTACCTGACAATAAAACAGCAAGCTTGACGAAGTTAAAGCAAGAATACGGTGGTCTGAAATATTCCTCCAACGCGAATTATATTATTTTCCGTGATATTGATTTATCAAAAGAAGGAATAAATTCCAATAAAGAAGATGATCTCTGGACTCCACTCAGGGTATCGGGTGATATCATCGGTGCAAAGTTAGCGGAAGGACAGACGATACTCACAGATGGGAATTCGATTCTGGCAACCGGAAGACCTGTGATCTCCAATATTAATATAAATCAGACTGAGGAAATGGATAGTACGAAGTATATGGGAGTCGGTTTCTTCGGAACGATAACAAACGAGATCAACGTAAATAATGTCGGTATCAGTGCAGGAACGGTAAAAGTATCCAACATTGAATTAAAAAATGTGGATGTTAAAAATAATACGAATAAACACAAAAACACACAGACATTACTCAGTGGGTTAACATCCGGACTAGGATGGCTGGTTGGAAGTGTTGTTGATGTACTGGTAGGTATTTTGACTATTGGTCAGGTGCAATTAAGTCTAAAAGATGTTTTATCAGACCTGTTGAATGCCAGAGCAACGGATCCGACACTCTATGCGACGGGCCCTTTTGCAGGAAGAGTAGTTGGTGACGTTGTTATTGAGAACTGTGATGTAACAGGAAGCATCTCAGTTTCAAATATCAACGAACGGACAGGCGGATTTGTCGGATACGCGGAAGGTGTCACTCAGTATGAGGGATTATCAGAAACTTTGGGTCTGACTGTAGATATCTTATCGTCATTATTAAATGCAATACCTGGACTGGGGCTTGGAGATCTGATCACGATCCTTTTGAAAAATGCATTGCCGGTTGGCAACTTAATTCCAACCGGATACAAAAATGTCACTATTCAAAACTGTCATGTCGATGGTCTGACTGGAACAATCGGAAATATAGATAAGAATTATGCCGGAGGCTTTGCCGGACAACTGGTTGGAACCAAAGTATTTGACTGCTCGGTAAAAAACAGTACTTATACCGTTAATACCAAGGAATATGGCGGAGGCTTTGCCGGAATTGGCAGAGATGCCGATATCAAAGGAACTCTAACAGAAATAGGTATTGACTTGATTCATGTAATGCAGCCGCAAAGTCTGCTTATGGGATGTAACCTTACAAACTGCAATGTTACGGTTACAGGTGAGAATTATCAAGGCGGCATTACAGGTGCTCTGACAAACAGTTACGCGATCAATTGTGGCGCAAGCGGAAGTATTTCAGTGAAAGCAACAGGCAGCTATGCAGGAGGAGTTGTTGGAACGGCAACCGTCGGTTGGGTTACTAACCTTGGAAAAGATGAAGTATCTGATCCAAGTCTCTTAAAGACAGTAGGAGAATTGCTTACAGAACTTTTGTCCAGTGATCCGGAAAAGGCAGGAATGCTGCTTTCCCTTACCGGTATCGCACCATCCGCAATCCTTGGATGCAATATGAATTGCTCGGCAATCTCAGTAGAAGCTGGAAAAAGCTATGCAGGTGGTATTCTGGGTGGTGGTGATGGTGTCTATCTTGCGGAATCCAGTGCGGATTATTTGACTAAGCTTTCTTATTGGAAATACGGTGTATTGGAAACTGGAAGCGTAGCACGAAGAGATAACGTGGTTACCGGATTACAGACAGTAAGGGCAGGGGAAAATCGTGTTGGTGGAATTGCAGGAAGTGTAACGACAGCGAGCATTACAGGACTTTTGAATGGTACACTGGGAATCGGAAATTTTCTGGGCTTTACCGTCCATCATGTAACTGTTACAGGAACAGATACCGGATATACCGTAGAAGCCGGAGAAAATTATGCAGGCGGCGCACTTGGTGAGGCAGTTGGCGGAGATGTAGAGACTGTTACTTTAGAACGATTAAAGTCTGTCACCGCCAAAAACAGAGTCGGAGGCTTTGTCGGCTGTGCAGGTCCTGGAGATCTGGCAGGAGCGGGAGGTCTTACGCTGAATCTGTTAGGACTCAATCATTTATTGCAGGTCAAAAATTTATTGAAAACCGGAGAATGGGTCCGCGTTAAGATAACAGATGCCCATGTGATCGGTTATCAGCCTGATATGACAGACGGACTGACTGTAACAGCAACAGGGACGAATTCAGATGGAGGAGTAGCAGATTATGTGGCTGGTGGATTCATCGGAAAGAGTTACAGCTGTGAAATCAATCAGTCGGATGTGAAAAATCTGAAAGAAGTAACAGCAAATGATACCGATGGATCTGCCGGTGGATTTATTGGAACCTCACAGACGGGAGGTCTTGCAGATGTGGCGTCTGAGGATGACTTAGATGTCTTTATAGATAAAGAGACGAAAATATTAGATATCAACGGATTACTGACAGCAGTGAAATATCTGATTCCTTCCTACACTATGTGTACCGTTACCTATATTAATGGAGGCGGAGTTTCAGCAGATACAGCTGGTGGTTTTGCCGGAAGCTTTCAGAGTGGAACCGTCAACAATCAGGAGGCAGGAGAAGGCAGCTATTATTCTGTCTATAATCTGGACTATGTAAATGGACAGTCTTATGCCGGAGGCTTCGGAGGAAATGTTTACTCCGGTGCATTAGCGGATGCCGGAGGAGGTATCAGTATTCTTGGTGGTCTTAAGGGGCTGAATATTAATGTTGGCGATTTGCTGAACCTGATCAATGCCTACATTCCATATGTACAGTATGCAGGGATCAAGTCGGACAATGGTTTTACCGTTACTGCGAATAAAATAAAATCAGAGGACAGCTATTCCGGAAGCGCCGGAGGATTTATCGGTTACGGAAGTGGTGTTCAGGTAAGCTACTGTGATGTTACGAGTCTGAAACATACGGATGTAACAGAGCCTGAGAAGGGTTTGGAAGATGTAGATAGCTCAAACTATTTTGATGATGTAAAGAGCCAGTATGCAGTAACCGGTGCCAGATATGCAGGTGGATATATCGGCTATATGAATATCGGTTCCGCAGCTTCCGTTGGAAAAGGTTTAAGTATTATTGGAACAGCAATAGGAATCAACAATGTGCTGGATGCATTAAACGTCGTTGTTTCGACAATTGAACACTCCAATGTTACAGGAAATGTTGGAGGTTTTGCAGTAAAAGCATCCTGGAAAAATACTGCTTCGGATGCGTCGGCGAATGATGTTCTTGGAGATGCAGGAGGATTTGCCGGAAAGATTTCCGGTGGACACATTCAGGATTCCAACGCAAATAACTTCTCTTATATCATCAGTCAGATTACAGCTGGTGGTTATGTGGGAGATCTGGAACCGGGAAATGTAGCAAATGTCCTTGGAGACGCAAGTATTTTAGGCGGACTTGTGAATGTAGAAAGTGCATTAGCCTCTCTTGCAGAAGACTTTGTTCCAACAATCAGAAACAGTTCCACAACCTGTATTCCCTGCGGTGGTGCAGTTCGGGCAGATGCGGATTCCACAACGCAGGTACAAAGAGGTATGGCCGGAGGTTATGCAGGACATAATGAAGGCGGTCACATTTGGGGAAATAATACAAAGAAATGGAAAGGTAAAGAATATGCCGGACCGCTCAGTACCTGTAAGGCAGTTCGGATCCGATCAGTATACGGAGAAGAAATTGCTGGTGGCTTCACAGGACTTATGGAGTCAGCAGATACGGCAAGTACCGGAAACCTGTCCTTGTTGTGGGGACTGGTAAAAGTAGATAATATCCTGGGAGCTCTCAGTGTTGTCTATCCGACAGAAGAAAATACGGCAGTTTACGGACCGCTTGCTCTGATGGACTATGAGACCTGGAACAAATGGGTGGAATTTGTCGGTAAAAAAGGTGGTTACGGAAGTGATCTTGCTGAGCATGGAACAGTAACTAATCAGGCTGAACTGGATGCGATCATTGGAAAGTATGCTTACGGATACAATGTCGTAGCAGGAAGAGTAAATTATCGGGATGAGATAAAACTGGCAAATGGCGGAGCAGCTGGCGGCTATGTTGGATTCATGCAGACCGGAACCATTACAAATGGACAGGCTTATCAGGCGAAGACGATTAAGGGGCTTCGATGTGCTGGCGGTTTTGCAGGAGAAATGATAAACGGCGGAGCAGCAAATCTTGGAGGAGTTGATATCCTCGGTCTTAATCTGCAATTAGGACAAATGTTGCAGGTACTTAACGTATTTGTGCCGGTGATCAAGAAATCTTCGGTAGAAGGTTACCAGAGTGGATTAGTTGTTCAGTCAGAAGGAATCAATGACAAGGATGCCTGTGGTTATGCAGGAGGTTATGTAGGAAAACTGATCGGTGGACAGATCTGGGGCGAAAATAATGCTCACTGCCAGGTTACAAAGCTGAGACGAGTTGACGGAAGAAGCTATGTTGGTGGATTTGTTGGAAGCTCAAGACCGGGAAGTGTAGCAACAGTGGATCCAACTGCTGGTGAAGGATTATTTTTAAGTAAATTATTAAATCAACTGCTGAATACTCCTGCAGATTTTATAAAAGTCATGAATGCGACCGTAGCAACGATCCGCTATGCAGATGTTATTTCCTGGGATGACTGGGGAATCATCGTAAATGGTGCTTATTCAGGCGGAGGCAGTAACACTTCCTATGCAAAAGCAGCGGGAGGATTTGCTGGAAGTCTTGTCGGAACTGTACTTGGGGAAAAAGATACCAAGGAAGCGGGAATTTCTGCACAGGGAATCCGTTCTGTTATTGCCGGGGAATATGCCGGAGGCTTCTTTGGAATAGCGGATGTCGATGCCGGAGTGCAGGTCTCAGGAAAGACAGAGACAGAATTATTCAAATATCTGCTTCAGCTTGGGCGTACCGATGTCTTAGATGCATTCCGTACTTATGTATATGATGGATCCGTAAGCGGAAGTGCGGATGCCGGCTTAAGTGTAAGTGCACATACAGCCGTGAAAAGCGGGCAGAATGACGCGGTGACATACAGCGGAACAGCCGGAGGCTTTGGAGGCTCTTTATTAAACAGTTCAGTAAAAAACAGCAGTGTTACAAAGCTTTCTAATGTAACCGGCCGAAATAGCACCGGAGGCTTTATCGGTTATTCCGGAAAAAGTGGTGTTGTGGATCTAAACAAAATCAATGTTCTGGGTAGCAATCAATGGCAACTTCTTGGAGGAGCAGCAGGTGTCCTGGATGTATTTGGTTCACATATTGAGGACAGCGGTGTAGCCGGAGTGGATGGTGGTTATACCGTACAGAGCAGTGGAGGCGAGGAAGAGATTGCTGGAGGTTTTATCGGTTATGCGAATCTTGCGAGGATGTCAGGATGTATTGCCGGAGATAGTAATATTCAGGCAAACGGGCTCAAACAGGTTGCATCCGGAGGAACAGCCGGAGGCTTTGCCGGAAGGACAAGCTACGAATACCTTGGAAATATAGATCTGGATTCCACATTAGTGAATGCATTACTTACCATTTTAAATCAACTGGTGAAAGCACTCTATCTGGATAAGCTTGAGGCAGCAAATCTATTGAATATTAATCTGGGAATTATTCAGATCAAGGCAGCTTATGAAGGTGATTTACTAAGTGTCAATCTGCTTGGATTAAAAATATCGGTGGGTTTATCCAAGGCTTCGACAGAAAATCAACAGCAGACAGATTTTGCGATTATTAAAATCGGAGATTCCACGATCAAGCTTCCCTGTGATTCAGATGGAATCAAACAGGATAATGATACAAAGTCCAATATCAGTATCAGTCTGATCAAAGCAAACCGAACGAAAATCACGGACAGTAATGTCTATGGTATCAGCTATGGATATGATGTCTATGCCGGTGGAGCCGGAAATGATAAAGATGGTTCTGCAGAAGATGGACGAAGCGGCGGCTTTGTTGGATTCAATAACGAAGGTCTTCTTCAGAACAACAATATGTACTACTGTGATGTGGTTCGGGGAACTCCAGATCTGGTAGGACCATTCAGCGGAGAAAGCAGCTTAAATTCTTCCTATTCTTTCAATACAAAAGAGAAGGTCGAAGGAGAGCAGAACAACTACCGTATTTACAGAAAACTGGATACGGCACTGGATCAGATCAAAAAGAATTCAGAAAAATTGAATCTCAGCTATGAAAAAGATGCTTCCAGTGGGTGGGATATTTACACGCTGGGACATATGAATTCGGTAAAAAGCTATGATACTTTGCAAAATGCAAAGCTGACAGATGATACATCGTCTACAACAGCAGAACTGAAAGCATATGAATCGTCAGCGAAAGCAGTATTGATGGCAGATACTAAAACAACCTTGAACACAGGAGAAAGTGATACTCCGGAACCGTCCGAGTCACAGGATCCATGTGATGAGCACATCAAGCTGACAATTAATAAAATCTGGAAGGATTTCAATAATTTTGATCATAAACGACCAGATAGTATCACGGTAACAATATCACGTATCTGGACAGACAAGGCAGGAAATGAAAAAACAGAAATAGTACCAGGTTACGAGAGTTACACTATAAAAGGTTCCAGCGATAAATCTAAATGGCAGGAGGTGATAAAAGAACTCCCGGCATATAAGACAGATGGAGATAACATATATTATTACACGTATTCCGTTACCGAAGCGGAGATAGTTGGTTATACGACGACGATAAAGAAATCGGAGGATGGATTTACCTTCACGATAACCAACAACAGACATTTCTCAAGTCTTCCGAATACCGGAGGATATGGAAGATATTTTATTTATCTGATAGCTATTCTGCTTTTCCTGTTATATTTCATCATGAGATATAAAAAATGCAAGGAAAACAAAAAGCTGAAATACTATAAAACAAAAGAAGTTTCAAAGAAAAGGAGATAACTGGCATGAAGAGAATGAAAAAAATCATGGCAATGCTGCTGGCAGCAATGATGACAATGGCAATGACAATCACTGCATTTGCCGCAGAAGGAACACTTACAGTTAATGTGAAATCAACAACACCCGCACAGGATTTGAATGGTCAGACAATTAATCTGTACAAATTATTTGATGTGACAGAGTCAGAAAGTGGAGAAACAATAAACTATGCATACACAGTGAATATAGCAGCTGGGTATAAAGATGCACTGTTATCTGTATTAGGTTCACCACTTACAGAATCCTCTACGGATGAGGACATTGCGAATGCTGTAAGAAATATTGGTAACAGTGATACTCAAGAAGTACAGAACTTTGCAAACAAGTTTACAACGTATGCGTTGACGAATAGTTTGGCAGCAACAGCTACCTCTGGAAAAATCACAGAGAGCAAAACATCTCATGAGTTTACAGGTTTAGATACAGGTTATTATCTTGTGTATGTAACAGGCGGCAAAGAAATTCAGTCTTCTTTAGTTACAGTAGATGCTACAACAAATACAGTAAGCTTAAAAACAGAAGCACCAAGCATTGAGAAAACAGCTGATAAACCAACAGTATATATTGGTGATGTCGTAACATATACCGTAAAAGGTTCTATTCCGGATACAACAGGATATGCAGAATATGTATACAAAATCCATGATGAATTATCAACAGGTCTTGATTTTGTAAAAAATGCTAACGGAGACGCTCTTGATAATGCAAATGAAGTAAATGTTACAATTGCATTTACAGCGGAAGGGGTTACAGATAAAGGCACAGTACCTACAACAGCAGCACTTTCCGATGAAGGCAACAGAAAAATGTCTCTTGATTTATCTGAATGGGTAAGAGCTAACCAGGAAAATAAAGGAAAAGAATTCACCGTCACATATTATGCAAAGGTAAATAAAGATGCAGTTGTAACAGAAAAGAACAAGGCTGAGTTAGAGTATGGTAATGAACCGGGTCAGACAACAACTACAACACCGAGTGAGGCAAAGACACCGACCTATCCGTTAGATATCTTAAAGAAAAAAGCAGGTACTGATGGAGCTACATTAGAAAAGTTAGCAGGTGCAAAATTTAAATTATATAAAGAGAGCGTTGATGAGGCAAATGTGATTAAGGTATCTGAAACAACAGTTGCAGGAAGCTATGTAGTAGATCCAACATCTTCTACTACAGAATTTGAATCTGTTAAAGAGATTACTGGAGAAGGTTACAACCTTCGCGTCAATGGTCTTGCAAAAGGAACTTATTATTTGGTAGAGACACAGGCTCCAGATGGTTACAACAAGTTGACGGCTCCAATTGAAATTGAAATCACAAAGAGCGCAGATACAGAAGTAAATAATTGGACAATTTCCAAAGATGGAGCAGTTGAAACTGATAAAATCATCGACATCGCAAACAGCACAGGTTCTCTTCTTCCATTTATTGGTGGACGTGGAACTATTGTATTTGCTGTGATTGCAGTTCTTCTGGTATTTGGTGTTGCAGTAAGCTATATCCGTGATAAAAGAAAATAAGTATAATAATTTTTACTAAAGATATAAGTTAGTATTTAAGGAATGGGCGGTTATCTTTCACGGAAGGTAACCGCAATTCCAAGTATAACAACAGGGGGAATGAAATGAAAAGTAAGAAGAAAAATAAGATAACAATAAATGATATCATTCGTCTGATCGTGCTTTTGGTTGCATTCTCCGTATTGTTATATCCAACGTTGAGCAGTTATCTGAATGAAAAGAATAGCTCCAAAGTGGTATCTTATTATGATGAGGAAAGTATAAAGCTAAGCGAAACAGAAAAAGAGCAAATGTTGGAAGATGCGAGAGCATACAATCAGGAAATGTTAGGAAATATCGATCTTATTGATCCGTCCTCAAAGGAGAATACGGAAATTGATGAACGGTATCAGAGTTTATTGAATCCGGATGGAACAGGAATGATGGGATATATCCATATTCCCAAGATTAATATAGAACTTCCTATTTATCATGGAACAAGCGAAGCAGTTCTGCAGGCGGGAGTCGGCCATTTTTGGGGCACGTCCCTTCCGGTTGGAGGTGAAAGTACTCATACGGTATTGACCGGCCACAGAGGGCTGCCCACCAAAACACTTTTTACCAATATAGATAAGCTGGAAGAAGGGGATATATTCTATATTAAAGTTTTAGATGAAACTCTGGCATATCAGATAGATCAGATTTTGACTGTTTTACCGGAAGAGACAGATGCGTTAGCCATCGAATCCGGTAAAGACTATGCAACACTTGTCACTTGCACTCCATATGCGATTAATAAACACAGACTTTTAGTCCGTGGATATCGGATACCATATGAGGAAGCAACGGAGCAGGAGTCGGATGTAGATGTGAAACCAGAATTATCCTTTACTGCTAAAGTGTTGATTGTAACAATCATAGTAATTTTCATAGGATTAATTATAACTGTAATGTACAGTATGAGGGATAGAAAAAGGAGAAAAATAAGGTGATAAAAAAGATAAAAAGTGTTCGCCTTCTTTTAATGGTCATACTTATTCTTTTCAGTAGTTTTATAGATGTTTCAACGGTTCATGCTGAGGATGGAACCAGAAAAGGAAGTATTCAGATCATTTATAAGGGGAGAAATCATACAGATGAAGAAGTAACTCTTTCCAGAGCAAAGTTCGCAATATTTCCGATTCAATATAAGAAAAACGATGAATGGATCTGGGAAAACGGTTTTGAGAATTCAGGCGTGTCGCTAGGAGACACAAGTGCAGAAGCAAGAGAGAAACAGGCGAAACGTTTATTTGAGTATGCGAAAAAAAGTAATATTTCCGGAACAACGCAAGTAACAGATGACTTGGGTCATGCAAGCTTTGCTGAGTTAGAGGAAGGAATTTATCTTCTTGTACAAATTGGAAATGTGGAATGTGGTACAGATAAATTTGAATCCGCTCCATTCCTTGTGAATATTCCATCTGAAATCAATGGAAAAACAGAATATGATGTAGTGATAGAACCAAAAGGTGAATGGGTTACTCCTGCAAAGCCACTTGTTACACCGACAAATTCAGATAAGCCAGCGCCAACAGAGCCGACTCCAACGAAGCCGGATATACCTGCTCCTATCCAGAACATAATAGATATCGTGAAGACTGGTGATACAACCAATATAATTCCCTGGGTCTTGATTGCGATTAGTAGTCTTGTGATAATTATTGTACTTTATAGAAAACGAAAAGAAAAATAATGTATACGGTAGATCTGGTATGGAAATATAGTAAGAAATGGATTATGAGGAAATTTTCAACTGCCTGTCTGAACAGGAGAAAAATGAACTGGTGGACAGAAAAAAAGAATTTGCCAAGGCAGCAGAAAGAGAATTGAATATTACAGAATAAGCGCAAAGGCATAGCCCCCTTACGGGTTCTATGCCTTTGCGTTTTCCGGAAGCAGCATCCGGTCATCGATATAGTAATCACAGGAAATCTTCCGGCTGTTGTGTCCATAGAATTCGATGATTTCCGGAAGATTGTCATTAACTGCATCAAATTCAAGATTCTGTTCCCGGCACCATTCGACAGCTTTTGACAAGGCTCTTTGGTGCTGATATATATGTATAAATGTATTGTATATCACTATTGAATACGGCATTAGGAATAGTCCACCAGTGCGGAACATTCGTCCACTGAATGCGGGCAAAAAGTCCACCGAGTGCGAAAATAATCGTCCAAATTGATCACCTTCTGTATACTTAATTTATGTATGAGTTTTCATACAAATAAGTTACAGGAGGTTATTTTTATGATCAATTATCATAAAATTCTTGAAATGCATCTACAAGGGATTTCTCAACGGACAATCTCTTCCAGT